>PLXD01000153.1:0-226 GCA_003151295.1 Chitinophagaceae bacterium
GGGAAATGGGAGTAAGGGCAGCGGGAACAGGCGATAGGACCGGCTTTTCAAGGTGAGTAGGACTCGAGGTTATGACAATGGATCCTTCATCGATCTCGAAATCCAGGGATTGGTCCCTGAGGCAGGCTTTCATCACCTCTTCGATATTCGCGTCCCGGACGCTGATCGAAACAGGCTTTGCATTTTTCAATAGCCTGTAATTGTAAAAAATGGAATACCCGGTTTG
>PLXD01000153.1:238-7408 GCA_003151295.1 Chitinophagaceae bacterium
AGTTTGGGTTAAACAATAAGCAGTTCCAACAATTGTATTACTGGGCCAACCTGAACGCCTGCCGCTTCGGTTGCACCCGAAGCGGTTTTGTTTTCAGTCAACCACTATCTTTAAGCCCCCGGCTTTATAATCAATTTTCCCCGGCCTCCCGGCCCTATTTCATTTCCCGTCTCATTCGATTCCCGATCCTATTCAAGGCATTACAACGATCTTCTTCCCTTCAATGTTAAAATGCACCTGGCTTTTTTCGAGGAAATGAAACACCTTTGTTAAGGGCAGGGACCGGCGTATATCTCCGCCAAAAAGATCGCTTGTCGGCTGTCCCCTGTATTCTACCTCCATATCGAACCACCTGGCCAATTGCCGCATCACCGATTGTATATTCGAATGATCGAACAGGAAGACCCCGTTCTTCCAGGCTACTGCAGCCTCCATATTTGCATCCCTGATGATGGAAATTTCTCCTTTTTTGTCCAGTTGGGCCTGCTGTCCGGGTGCTAATATCTTTTCCCGGTCGCCCTGAACGACTTTCACGCTTCCTTCCAATAAAGTCGTATTGATGGAGGCTTCGTCATCGTAAGCATTTACGTTGAAATGCGTTCCCAGCACTTCAATTTTCTGGGTCTTATTCACCATCACGATGAAGGGCATGACCTTATTCGGGGCTACTTCAAAATAGGCTTCCCCGGTGATCTCCACCTGTCTCTGTTTGTCGGTAAAGGCCGTCGGATAGCGAATGGAAGACGCCGCATTCAACCAAACTGCTGTCCCATCCGGCAGAATAAGTTTGTACTGGCCGCCGCGGGGAGTGGTCATGGTATTATACATCGTTTCGGCATTACGATCGCCCTTTGTATGATATGCGAGCTGGCCATTATCCAGCTTGACGATCCTCGTATTGCCCTGCATTGCCAACTCTCCGTTATTTACGCTGTCCAACACAATGGCAGATCCATTCGCCAGCGTCAGGATGGCCCTATTTCCACCCGGGAGCACCTCTTTCTTCTCTGGCTTCATGGCGCCCTCTTTTTTCGCTATTCCCTGATGCCTGGTGGGATGAACAAATAAATAATAAGACCCATAACCCAAAAGCAGGATCACGCAGGCGGCCACGGTATAACGTATCCAGGCGAAANNCAATGGTTCGGTATTCCCCTTCTTCTTGTGCCTGACCCCCGGAAATAGTGATTGTTCTCCCGGTTGCCTTTGCCCTGTCAGCAGCGATCATTTGTTTCAGTTCCGTCAATATTTCCAGACGCAGGCCTTCGAGGTCCTGCGGAGCCTTACTTAGGACGATCTCCAGGTCCCCGGCGTTGGCGGTATTATACCATTCGTGAAGTAATTGTCTCTCTTCATCGCTGGCAGTACCCTCCAGGTATTTTTTCGCAAGTGCTTTCACCTGCTTCTCATCTAGATTCATGGAGTCCCATTTCTTATATAGATACATGAGAGGAGAATTGGTACGCAGAAAAAAGAAAAATTCTCCGGCAGATTAGAAAAATAAAAGGGGAAATACAAGTTTCTGACGATGGTTGCGCATGATTCGCATGACTTTGGCCACATAGGCTTCCGCGGTGCGGGGGGAAACTCCCAATTGCCGGGCCACTTCTTCCAAAGGTTTGTCCAGCAATTTATTATGAATGAAGACGATCCTGTATTTGTCGGGGAGTTCTTCTGTGAACCGGGCGAGAATATCCAGCAATTGTTTATTATCGAGATCAAATCTATCGGCTACTCTATGGCCGTAGGTCTTTTGCAGGTTCTGCAGGAGATTCATTCTTCTTTTTTCGTTGGAGAGATAGCGATAAACGGCAAATCGTGCCATTCCGGCCAGGTACAAAGGGAGAGACTGTATCTCTAATTTTTCCCGTTTATCCCATAGATTGAAAAATACATTTTGGAGGACTTCCCTGGCGTCTTCGGCAGAAACCAATCGTTTGTGGGCCATGAAGAATAAGGGTTTCCAATAGCGATTATAAATTTCCGTAAAGGCGGTTTCATCACCGTCCTTTAACTGCAGGAGCAGTTCCTGGTCGCTATGTGAATTGGTTTGCAGCAGAGCCTGATTAAGATTCTAAAGATAACTAAAAAACAATACCAGAAATGAAAAATGCCGGGGGGTATTAGTTTGAAGGAGTAGTTGGGTTAGCCAGGTTAGCCGGTGATGCAAGGAATTTTATGTAACTGTCGTTGATGAAAAGGAGGATGTCTACGGTGGCGACCTTGCGAACAAAATCATAGGTTGGTCGGTACTGCTCCATAAACTTTTCCAAAGAGTCTCCTTTCAGGTGAGTAAGCCGGCTGACATACTCCCTGGAATAACGGAAATCGATATAATGATCTTCCTCTTCTTTGATGAGCCGTTTTTTCAATACTTCCCTTTCCTTGTCCGACCTTGAACCACTGCGGAAAAGACTGATGTTCACCCCCACCCCATCGCCCTTCCTTTCTTTTTCCACCAGCTTCTCATTCCCGTGGTCATAGACCCATTTATAATCTTCCCTTCGTTCAATGGAATCCAACTGGTAATTGCTCAGGCTTCCTATCCTGACGCTCTTCAAAGTGACTATCCTGGCCTCCAGGAAGACGGGGTAGTCTCCTCCCAACATGACCGACGTGATGAGTAGGGTATCCGTGACATACCCCGCTGAAGAAAAGATCACCAAATCGCCTTCTCTGGCTGGGATCCGGTAGCTTCCCCCCACGTCGGAAAGATCGTATTTTCGCTGGGTGTGATTTTGAATGCTTACAGAAACGAGCATCTCCGTACTTTCTTTTTTGCGCACCTTTCCCGTAAGAAATGTCTGCGCAAATCCGCTAAAAGAAATTAGCAGTAATAAAATAACCGTGTAAATGTATCGCATAAGTATGTCAGGAGGCGACAAATTAGGCTTATTGGCGGGAATTTAGGGCGGCAGCTTTCCAAAGTTTTTGTTAAAACAGAACAATTAGCCATTTTTCACCTATCAATAAAAATATTCATTCTGATGTCTCTATATCATTCCAGAAGGTGCGGTATTCGAAAAGCCAGGACGGCCAGTCCTTTCATCATTTTCCAGGTATATTTGNNACGATTGGCCACCGGGGTGAATCTAAAAACTATAAAGCATTAAAATCAAAAACGATGGATACCCAACATTCAAATAAAGTGAACTACTTCGAGAAATTCGCTGCCAGGATGACCCAGGCAATGGGAAGCACAGGAGGCTTTATTATCGCATTCGCAGCCGTGATCATCTGGGGCATCACGGGCCCTATTTTTCATTATTCCGAAAACTGGAAACTGGTCATTAATACAGGCACTACTATCATTACATTTCTAATGGTCTTCCTCATCCAGAAATCACAAAATAAAGATTCATTAGCCATTCAGCTCAAGTTAAACGAACTGGTGGCTGCCCATGAATTTGCCAGTAATCGGCTTGTGAACGTGGAGAATATGTCCGAAGAAGAGATGAGGGTTATACAAAAATACTATACCAATCTCAGCGAGGCCACCAAAAACGAAGAAAGCCTGCAACAATCCCATTCCATCGACGAGGCAGAACAAAACCATGAAATAAAAGAAGAGATTGAGCAGGAAATAAAACCCTTCATTAAAAAGAAACCGGGAACTGAAAAGTAATGCTGTCTGCTTATGGGTAACAATTACGATCCTGTTGCAGGATCCTACGATTTCTTAAGCCACTTGTTCTTTGGGCAGGCCGAGGTAAATGCCCAGGTCGAATTGCTCAAATACATCAGCTCCGGGAGCCGAATCCTGATCGTCGGAGGGGGAACGGGTTGGATATTGGAAAAAATTTCGGCCATTCATCCTTCGGGCCTGCAGATCACCTATGTAGAAAGTTCCTTCAATATGATGGCACAATCTAAAAAGAGGGATTGCCGGCAAAACGAGATCGGGTTTGTACAATTGCCGGTGGAGCAATTTGTCATGGAAGAACAGTATGACTGTATCCTGACCGGTTTTTTTTTCGATAACTTTTCCGGAGAAAGCGCCGCGACACTGTTTCATATATTACATCCCTTGCTTAAAAGCGGAGGTCACTGGCTTTTCGCGGACTTCTATTATCATAAGGGCGAAGGGAAGTTATGGCAGGCCCTTCTGCTGAAATCAATGTATATATCCGCCCGCCTGATATGTGGTGTGGAGGGAAGGGAGCTGGCAGATACCGAGCCCTTGTTTGCTGCTGCCGGTTACCGGCAACTCTATACGTCTTTCCATTACCGGCGCTTCATTAAATCCATTGCATATCAGAAAAAGCATGAAGCAGACCTTTGAGAAAAAGTACGGTCCATGAATTAGCCCTGATTTTCGAAAGGACAAAAGGAGCGATCACTTCAAGAATTAAAAATTTACAGATGGAATAAGACTTAAGTATGGCAGGAAAGAGTAACGAGGCTAAATGAAAAAACCGCTACGGTGAGTCAGCGGTCTTTCAAGGATTTACGATCTTTCTTTAGGAATTGGATATAATTGGTTTTTCTGGATAGGTCTCTTTCATTGGAATTGGATAGGTCAAAAGTAGGCTCTTCGGACTTATCCGCCAAGCGCAGGAACCCTCGATTTTTATCGTAGATCTACGATCCTAATCTGCGGTTTTTATCCCGGTAATTGGGTATTATATTCATTTAGTTTCCAGAATATGAGAAATGCCTGCCGTCAAATGGTTATCTTTCCAATACCATGTCACTAACTACTTTTACCGGACTATCTGCTGCTGTATTGCTGTTACTTTGCGTTCTATTCCTGCTGCTGAGTCGCTGGAAAAACGCTATCCTTGCTATACGCTTTAACGAGGCGCTCCGGGCAGAAAATAATGGAGACGCGGAACGGGCCATACAATTATACCAGGAAGCTCTGCAGAGAGGTCAGGGTCTGGCTATCGGTGATAAACGATTGCTGCGCACGATAGAGCGCCGGTTGAAAACGCTACAGACCAGTACGGAGTTTGTTCGACGCTTTCAGCGGACCGAGATGGCTTGTTAAGCTGAAAGTCAGTGTCCTTGCTGCAAGGGTTGTTTTAGCAAGGAATCCCATGCAGCCAGGGCCGGTTTGGGAGTAAAGTTACTGTCAACAACCCCAAGGAATGCAAAAAGGATTAGACCGGACGCATCGGGTGAAGGCCATCCCGCAAGATCTAAATCAGTGAAGGTGAGTTGAAAGATGCCTATAGCATGCGACTGTGACAGTAACTGATCCTGCCGTTCAATGTATGCCTCCTGCTGGGCGGGGCTGCTTTGAATCGGCTGCCCGTTAAATCCGCTCGTGATGCTCATGGATGTCCATCCGCCTTCCGACACGAAAACAGGCACGGGATGGTTCTCAACCAGCTGCGAATAGTAGTTCAGCGGTATATCCCCCGCAGTGCCGTAGCCCCCCAGGTAAGGATAAGAAGAAATTCCCAGTTCCTGCAAGAAGGGGAAGTCGGTAAAGTCCTGGGCGATTCCCATATAGCCTGATCCGCCCAGTTTGCCCCAGGCGACTTCCGCCTGGACGCTTACGCTTAGCGGAACATGAGGATCGAAGGCCCGGATATCCGCAGCGGCATCGTTAGCGCCTTTCTTCACACCCTGGTAAATGGAGTCCGGCGCCGCGACACGGATCAGGTTCGTTTCCAGGGCAAGCCCCAGGTGATCCGGACGGAGTATGCTGTCAACGACAAAGACAAACCTGCGGTATACCTGCTGAATAGCCGGTTGGGCGATGCTCTTTCCAAGCGTTACCAAAGGATCTGAGTCGGATACGCGGTTCAGTCCGTTTTCGGGGTCGATATATACCCAAAGTTTCAGATTTTTCCCGCGGCAATAATTGACCAGCCCAAGATAATTATCTGCTACATAGGTGACCGGGTTCTCGCCGGTGAGCAATGAATCCCAGGGCACTTCCGTGCTGATGATCGTGGCATCGGCATGTAAGGTCCATAGGCTGAGTGACTGCAGGTAAAGGTTTATATCCGGGCGTGGAGCGGAACTCATGAATCCCATCCGGAAACTTCTCTTCGATACGCCCGGCTGCGAATGTTTTTTGCAGGCGCCGGGTATAAAACCAGCACCCGTCATGAAGAGTAGCAGGACAAACCGGGTAGGCGTTTTGATGAGGTTGCGCATGGCCTCAAACCTACTATAATTTACAAAATTCACAAATGATTCCAGATGGAATTTTCCAGGCGAGATTAAAGAGCAATAGGGTAANNTTTAAAAACTACTTCAGAATCGCTTACCGGAACCTGCTGAAAAACAAGGTATTTTCACTGGTCAATATATTCGGGTTGGCGATCGGGATGGCCGCTTGTTTTTTCATCTTCCAATTTGTCCATTTTGAGAAGAGCTATGACCGGTTCAATAAGAATGCCGCCAACCTGTACCGGGTCAATATCTCCTATTCGGGCAGTTTCTCAGACATCCCGATGACTGCGACCAATCATCCTGCCTTAGGCCCAGCCATGAAGGCCGATTTCCCGGAAGTGCGGGGCGTTGCGCGGGTAGTCGACGCCTCGCTTTTTATTAGGTCTCTGACGATGTCGTATACAAACGAATCCGGGAACAAGACAATCTTTAATGAGCACAAGACCTATATTGCAGATTCTTCCTTTTTCACGCTTTTTTCCTATCCTTTTTTAGAAGGCGATCCCGCAACAGCATTGTCCCAACCCAATACGATTGTTATTTCCAGGACCGAGGCCGAAAAATATTTCGGGAAGAAAGCGGCGATGGGGAAGACCTTGACCATCAATCAAGACCTGCCTTTAAAGGTCACCGGCGTTTTCAGGAATATCCCTGAAAATTCTCATATTAAATTCGATATGCTGATCTCTTTCAAAACAATAGACGGCAGGAATCAAATGGATGGAGAATGGGGATGGCCAGAGTTTTACAACTATGTTCTGCTGGCTCCCGGCACCGATCCGAGGCAGGTGGAAGCCAAATTTCCGGCATTTGTAAAGACACACCTCGGCGACATCATGAATAAATATAATTTTGGTTGCGCCTTTCATTTGCAACCGGTTACGGATATCCACCTCAAGTCCAACTACCTCAAGGAGCCGGAGGTCAACGGCAGCGAGAAAGAGATCCTGTTCCTTTCCATTATCGGCATCTTCATCCTGGCTATCGCCTGGATAAATTATGTCAATCTATCTACTGCAAAATCATTGGAACGCGCCAAGG
>PLXD01000625.1 GCA_003151295.1 Chitinophagaceae bacterium
CGTGCAGAATCAATTACTTATATGGACATCAGGAACAGTATTCTCGAAACGATCGGAAACACCCCGCTTATCAGGCTGAATAAGATCACCCGGGAACTGCCCTGTAGCGTCCTGGCAAAAGTCGAGTATTTCAATCCGGGCAATTCCATTAAAGACCGGATGGCCCTGAAAATGGTGGAAGTTGCCGAGCAGGATGGCAGGCTGAAGCCAGGTGGCACGATCATCGAATGCACGTCCGGGAATACGGGTATGGGACTGGCCCTCGCCGCCGTCGTAAGGGGATATAAATGTATTTTCACGACGACCGACAAGCAGTCCAAGGAAAAGATCGATATCCTGAAAGCGCTGGGTGCCGAAGTGATCGTCTGCCCTACCAATGTGGAGCCCGATGACCCCCGTTCCTATTATTCCATAGCACGCCGGCTGAACAAGGAGATCCCGAACTCATTCCATACCAATCAATATGACAACCTGGCCAACCGTCAGGCGCATTATGAATCCACCGGCCCCGAGATCTGGGAACAGACCGANNGGAGAAGAACCCGGCGATCCAGGTCTGGGCCATAGACCCCTTCGGCAGCCTGCTGACCAAATATTTCCGGACCGGCGAGATAGATATGAACGAAGTGCATCCCTATATCAGCGAAGGGATCGGGGAAGATTTTGTGCCGGAGAACTACGACATGAAATATATAGACGTCTTCGAACAGGTCACCGATAAGGACGCAGCCGTCATGGCCCGCCGCATCGCCAAAGAAGAAGCTTTGTTCTGCGGTTATAGCGCAGGCACCGTCCTGCAGGGGATGATGCAGTTAAAAGACCTCCTGAAAAAGGACGACCTGGTCGTGGTCATCTTCCACGATCATGGCAGCCGCTATGTAGGAAAAGTATTTAATGACCAATGGATGATGGAACGAGGCTTTCTCGACGTGAAAACTTTCCGGGATATTGTCAACGGCAGAGGGTCCAAGCGGTTGATCACCGTCGAGCCTGAACAAACCGTGGGAGAAGCTTTTGAGCTCATNNAAAATACCATATCGAGAACCTTCCCGTGTTGAAGAACGGCGAAGTATTGGGCGCAATCAGTGAAAGCGGGCTGTTTATCAGGATGATGAACAACGGGCAGGACATTAAAAGCAAGAAAGTCCGGGAAGTGCTGGAAAATGCCTACCCGGTTGTAGCCTTCGATACCCCGCTGGAAAGACTCAGCAGCCTGATCACCCGGGAAAATGGGGCTGTCCTGGCCAAGGACGACAGTGGAAACTACCACATCGTGACCAAATACGATGTCATTCATGCAGTTGGGCATTAACTTAAGGCCCCTATTACGATCCCTTTACGAACCCTTCCTCGTAGTTTTACTATCCCATTTTGTGCTGATTACGAATTGGTTAGTAATTGCTGNNCACTTCTGAGTACTTTTGATTCAGAAGTTGATTGATAGCATCAATCATCCCAATATCCAACGAAACCAATATCATTTTCAATATCCGGAAAACCACTAACCCAATACCCAAGAAATTCCAAAATCCAATATCAGTCAACTTCTTTTTTTCTTTTTCTGATCCGGTATCTTAATGAATAACAGTTCCAAATCCTAAAAGACCGTCCAAAATCCTGTAGAAACCGAAGAACCAATATTTTGAAATAACCAGATCGAGACAATTTCCGGTGAAAACATTCAGAGATCCAATGTCCATCCGCGGCTACTGAAGCTATTGAGCAGGTGAGCCGGGAAAGACCCTAAGCAGTATCCAAGTATCCAATCCAATTGAATGACCGTAGCTTTACAATCCAGTACCCTCCTGCTAAATTCTGATTAGTTGCTCATTTAGCAGGAGGCCTTCACCGATGGCCCCTTAACCGGGCATGCTTACCTCTGCAGCCTTTTTGCCTTCCGAACAAGCGTTCAAATCTTTTTGATCTGCAGCAACGTCTATGATCATCAAACAATCAATTGTCCGAACCGCACGGTTTTAAGAGAATCGGCTTACATTGAATTTTCGGGAGGCCGATTGACATTTGTCCCTGCAGACACTACCAAAAACAAAAAGATAATCAGGTATGGAAACATCAAATTCATATTTGCCTTTAATGCCAGGATATATTTCATAGAAGTAAATGGCGGACCGGGATTCAGCGATGGGGCTTTATACGAACTCGACACGACAAACAATAATTTTGCATGCAAGAGAATCCTTGACTTTGAAGATGCCCCGGAAGCATATACCGTTTACAATGACAAAATATTTATTGCCTCGCACGAAAACTTTTATGTCGTCAAAGACTTTACGAAAAGACTTATTTTCAAGGACACGTTTTGGTCCAGTTTATATCCCAATTCAATCGCGGTAATAGATGAAAAAAATGTTTTTTTGGGAATACGAGGCGGAATAGTAAAACTCGATTTGATGACAGCAGTCATCAAATTCTACAAATACGCCAAATAGGAATTTGAAGGGTCAATCCCATTCAGAATATCAATCCTTATACAGCAAACTGAGCTTCCCAACAAACCTATTTGAGCTTTCTAACAAAGCCTGCCCCCAGTAAATGATTGACCTTTGTTGAAATCAAAAATGCGAATAAAATGACAAAGGTTTGGTTTATCACGGGCAGCTCCAGGGGACTGGGGCGCAGTCTTACGGAAGCGGTGCTGGCAAAAGGCGACCGGGTTGCGGCAACGGCCAGGAGACCCAAACAATTAAAGGATCTGGAAGAAAAATATCCCGGCCGGGTCTTCCCAATACAACTGGATGTGACCCAATACGATCAGATCCATCAGGCAGTGGCAGATACTGTAAAGCATTTCGGGAAAATTGACGTACTGGTCAACAATGCCGGATTTGGAATCATCGGCGCCGCGGAGGCATACACGAAACAACAGGTCCGCAGCCAGTTGGAAACAAATCTATATGCCCCCATAGAAGTGACCCGTGCCGTATTGCCTTACATGCGCAAACAACGTTCAGGACGAATCCTCCAAATCAGTTCTGTCGGAGGACGGATCGGCAATGCCGGTTTAACGATGTACCAGGCCGCTAAATTCGGTTTGGGCGGCTTTTCCGAAGCATTGGCTAAAGAAGTGGCGCCTCTCGGAATATTTGTAACGTCGGTAGAACCCGGCGGGTTCCGCACGGATTGGGGCGGTGCCTCCATGACTTTTGCAACAAAAGTCGAAGGATATGAGACCACGGTAGATTGGGTGACCGATTTCATTACGAGCGGCAAACATGTTCCCGTAGGCGATCCCGGAAAACGGAATACGGGAAAAAGCTCACCGGGATGAAAGGTTAATAATAAATTTGCCTACACATGCGCAAAGGAACGGAAGAAAAGACATTACCACATATATTATATTCCTGCTACTCGAAGAAGAGCAGCGAAGGAGAACATTTTATACCCGAACATGTGTTCGGGTATACTTTCTCCGGCAGTTCGGAAGTATTCGTCGGCGGCAAAACCGTCATCTTCAAAGAAGGGGATTTCAGATTTTTTAGAAGGAATCAATTGGCCAGGTATACGAAGTATCCGCCTTTGGGTGGCGAGTACCGGTCTATCTCCATAGCCATGGACCAGGACACCTTGCATAGCATGAGCGAAGAACACAACCTGCATATCGACCGGCCCTATACGGGGGAGAATACCCTGCTCTTAAAGCCCAATCGTTTCTTTGCAAATTATATCGATTCACTAACGCCATACCTGAACGGAACGAACGATTTCAACAAAGCCCTGACTATTTTAAAAGTCAAAGAAGCCGTTATGATTTTGCTGGAAACCAACCCCTTGCTAAAAGATGTTTTATTTGATTTCAGCGAGCCCGGCAAAATCGACCTGCAGGCATATATGAATGAGCACTACAAATACAACGTGGATCTGAACCGCCTGGCTTACCTGACGGGCCGCAGCCTGGCTACCTTTAAAAGGGATTTCGAAAAGATCTATAATACCTCCCCAAAAAGATGGTTACGGCAACGAAGGCTCGGGGAGGCCCATTACCTGATTAAGGAAAAGGGCAAAAAGGCATCGGAAGTATACCTGGAATTGGGATTTGAAGACCTTTCCCATTTTTCATTCGCCTTCAAAAAGGCTTTTGGCATCGCCCCGTCCGCGGTATCCTCCCAATAAGATATCCTTTTACTCACTTCGTAAGGCTTCGACTGGATTGGCAATAGCCGCCCGTACGGTCTGAAAGCACCCGGTAGGCGAAACCCTCAAGCCATTTATTCATTGCCCAATAAGCAAGTGGAGAGGCTATGAGCAACGCGATGCAGACCAGTTTGATAAAATCCGCCGATAAGAGCGTAACAATGCTGCTTACAGAAGCGCCTAATACCTTACGGACCCCGATCTCCTTTGTACGCTGCAGCGTATTGAAAGCCGATAGTCCCAACAATCCCAGGCAGGATATAAGAATAGCCAACACCGCAAAACAAATGAAGAGCGAACCAAAGCGCTCTTCAGCCAGATACTGAGCATTAACCGTTTCATCTTCAAAAAAATAAACCAGCGGCAGATCGGGTACCAATTCTTTCCATTTCCGTTCCAGCCTGCCGATGGTGGAGGATAGATCCCGTGAGGAAATATCGAGTGTCAGAAAAGTCAGAAAACCGCTTCCGATCTGGAAAGTCAGGGGAGGAACCGCGTCCCGGAAAGAATGAACATGGAAATCTTTAACCACGCCGATTACAAATCCATCCCTCCCTGCCTGCGAAAAACGTTTGCCTAACACGTCCTTCGGATCACGATATCCCAGGCTTTTCACCGCCGCTTCATTGATCAACATGGCGATTGTCGAATCGGTCCCCAATTGCGGGGAAAAGGGCCGGCCGGCTATGACTTCTATCTGGTACTGCTTTAAAAAGTCATAGTCGGTGAAGTAGGGTTCCAATTGAAGATCCTGCATATCGCTGGCCGCATTTTCAATTTTTGTGTCCATTCTTCGGTTTGCCCTTCCCGGTATGCAGGAAGAAATGCTGGCAAAACCAATTCCCGGTGTACCGGTTAATTGCTGTTTGATGGCTTCTTCATGATTGATGATCCGATTATCAAAATGAAAATCGATAACCAGGTTATGGGTCTTTTTAAAACCCAATTGCTGATTCTTCATAAAATGAAGCTGCGAGTACACCACCATAGTGGCTATGATCAGCCCGATCGACATCGAAAATTGGGTGATGACCAGCGCTTTTCGAAGCAGAAGGCCTTTCGACCCCGACGCAAAACGCCCTTTTAGCGTCTTCATCGGTTGAAATCCGGAAAGAAAAAAGGCAGGGTAGACGCCGGAAAACAAACCGATGGCCATCGCCATCAATAATAGCCATCCCAAATAGTCGACATGCTCTAAAATACCGATGCTCTTTCCTGACACCTGATCAAACAGCGGCAGCAGCAATATACAGAGCAATAACGCAAGTACGAAAGCAATCAAGGAAAGCAAAACGGCATCGGCCAGGAACTGGATGATCAATTGCTTTTTTGATGCTCCCATTA
>PLXD01000297.1 GCA_003151295.1 Chitinophagaceae bacterium
CCAATATCAAAATGGCTTTCAACGATTTTTTTATCAAGCATATCATCATCAAAAGGGATGGCGGCTACCTGGTGGTCAGCGAGTCCCTGTACACCAGCTCGCGCGGAAGCATGTTCAACCGCTGGGATTATATGAACAGCCCCATGGGCCCCGGAGGCTACTATTATTCCCCCTATTACAGTCCCTTTTATAACCCATGGAACCGGGGCTATATGGGAAATGCCGTACGCTACCATGCGGAAAATATCATGATCCTGTCTTTCGACAAGGAAGGCAACATGGAATGGAGCAATATAGTGCCCAAGAGCCAGTTCGACGACGACTCTGAGAACCAGATCTCTCACCAGCTCATGAATACCGGCGGGGAGCTTCATTTCCTGTACAATCAATACGAGAAGAGGAACCTCCTGCTGAACGACCAGAGCATCGCCCCCGACGGGAAGCTCACCCGTTACCCCACGCTGCGGAACCTGGATAAGGGATATGATTTCATGCCCCGTTATGGCAAGCAGGTCAGCAGCACCCAGACCATTATACCCTGCATGTACAGGAATTACCTTTGCTTTGCAAAAATCGATTTTTAAGGCCGGCCTTAAAGTCGATTAAGACTATTTTTGAGATTGACTTTATAACAACTGTTAAGCATCTGGCTTTTTTTAAGACAACTGACTTTAAGACAATTGATTTTTTAAAACTCTTCGCTGGTGGTTGGTATTTTTAAACAGAAGAACCCGGCAAACGCCCTGCGTTTGCTGGTCTATGCCCTGATATTGAAGTTTTCCCTCTTCCTGCATCCCATCGCCCCGGTGCTTCACCCGGAGGATAATTACCTGTACAAGCTGATCCTCCATGCGCTGGACTCGTTTTTTCATGGCGCCCCCATCTGTTATTCGATCCTTAGTTTCCTGATCCTGTTCACACAGGCGACCCTGTTCAACCGCATCTGCAACCACAATAAAATACTGCCCAAGGCCACTTACCTCCCCGGCATGTCCTATATCCTTATCACCTCCCTGCTCCGGGACTGGAATGATTTCTCCGCACCCCTGCTCATTAATTCCATCATGATCTGGATCTGGTACCGGATGATAGAACTCTATAACAGCCCGCGGCCGGGGTCGGCCATTTTTAATATCGGGGTCTTCACGGGCATCATCTCCCTGCTGTATCTGCCGGCCATGATCTTCCTGCTGATGGTCCTTTTCGCCCTCGTGATCATGCGGCCCTTCCGGATCCGGGAATGGCTGATGGGCATGCTGGGCTTTACTTCCCCCTATTATTTCCTCTTCATCGTGCTGTACCTGTCCAACCATTGGAGCTGGAAAGAGATGCTGCCCCGGATCATGCTGACCATGCCGGGGATGCCTTCTTCCATCTGGATCACCCTGGGCATCGCCCTGCTCGTCATCCCCTTTATAATCGGGGGGTATTTTGTCCAGCTCAACCTGAGCAAAATGCTTATACAGATCCGTAAAAGCTGGAGCCTGCTGCTGTTGTTCCTGCTGGTGGCCGTGATCATCATCCTGATCAACCGTGCCAATTCCTATGAGAACTGGATCGTGACCGCCGTCCCTTTTGCCGCTTTTCATGCCGCGGCGTACTATTATCCCACCAAAAAAGCCCTGCCGCAGATACTGCACTGGCTGAGCTTTGCGTATGTGATTGTGGTGAACTATATCCTGTGATGTTAAGACACTGTTATGTTTAGAGATACTGTTATGTTTTACACACGTTTTGGCTATTGCGCAACGCCGCTGGTCCTCGACCCATCCGCTATCCTGATTCGAGGGCGGGATGGTATGGGATGGGTACTGCGGAGGTGCCTTATGCATCAATAGCATCACGTGTGCAAGACATTAAGTAAGTTCTTAGGAACCCGTTAAGTCGTTGAATTGTGCTACAGCATGCTGCTATTGGAGCAGCCCTATCTGTATCTTACCCCTGGTAGTGTATCGCAGTAAGCCACCTCCGCAGTACCCATCCCTCACCCTCTCGAAACAAAACCACTATTGCGGATGGGTCGAGGACCAGTGGCGTTGCGATATACTATCAGGGGGCAATCCACTTCCATGGGAACAATCGACTTCCAAGGGAGCCATCCTCCATTTTAACAGAAACTACTTATCCCGGAAATCGGGATTTTGGTGTAAATTTGCAGCTCAAACAACTAGTGTCTATGAAGTTCGGAGTCGTCGTTTTCCCCGGTTCCAATTGCGATCGAGATATGCAGAACGCCCTGCAATACGATCTGGACCAGGAAGTCATTATGTTATGGCATAAGGATACGGATCTCAGTGCCTTCAATACGGAAGATTGTATCGTATTACCCGGGGGCTTCTCCTACGGAGACTATCTCCGTTGCGGGGCTATCGCCCGTTTCAGCCCCCTGATGCAGAGCGTCATCGAATTTGCAGGCAGGGGCGGGAAAGTGCTGGGGGTATGCAACGGGTTCCAGATCCTTTGCGAGTCCCATCTTCTGCCCGGTGTCCTCCTGCGGAATGCCAATCAGCAGTTTATCAGTAAGAATATTTACCTGCGCGGCATGGGTGATGCCGGCAAGGCTTTGAAGATACCCATCGCGCACGGGGAAGGAAGCTACTATACGGATGAAAAGACGCTCGATGCACTGGAGGGGAATGGGCAGGTGCTCTACCGCTATTGCGACGAAGCAGGTAATATTACGGCAGCCGCCAATCCCAACGGCTCCCTGCACAATATCGCGGGCATTTGCAATGCATCCCGGAACGTCTTCGGCATGATGCCCCATCCCGAAAGAGCCTCTTCGGAAGTGCTGGGTAATACCGACGGAAAATTGATCCTGCAGGCTCTTTTTATCCACCGCGAGCAAGAGGCTACCCCCCGAAAAGCGGCATTGGTCAATATTTAGATTTTTTTTGCCATTTCAGGGCTGAACTTTGGGCCTTCCTGAACGTATTTACTATAAATTACAGATAGTCTATACTCATTTTTAGAATAGCCTATACTCATATTGTGAATAGTCTATACTCATACGAAAAAACCAGGATAGCAGTTAAACCATGAAAAAAATACTCTTACTTGCGGGGCTCTTAACAGGCGCTGGCAGCGTTTTAATGGCCCAATCCAGCAAACAGGTCGCCTGGACCTATTCCGCCAAAAAAATTGCCGACAAGACCTATGAGGTTCATATGACCGCCACCATCGGGGGCGATTACCACCTCTATGCCCAGGATGCGGGGGGCGATGGTCCCATCGCGACAAGCTTCACCTTTGTAAAGAACCCCCTGTTCACGCTGGACGGGAATGTAAAGGAAACGGGCAAACTGATCAAAAAATTCGAGAGCGCCTGGAATCATGATGTAAAATTCTACGAGAAGACGGTGGACTTCGTACAGATCGTGAAACTGAAAGGCAATCTGCAGACCAACCTCGCCGGCAAGGTCGAATTCATGGTCTGCAATGACCGGCAGTGCCTTCCACCTGCCGATGTGGATATAAAGGTGAATGTCGGCGGATAACGGAGTGAAACGAACGTTAGGGATGTTATCGAGCGATAGCTACTAAATACATTTAAAACGGGTTCTTTGCGGTGAGAACTCGTTTCTTTTTTAGCACACAGGCTTTCGAACGTTACAGATTTTTCGTACCGTTTATGTTTCAGTTTGTATCCATTTTACAAAGGTTAATACTCAGTTTATGAAGAGGATCTTCTTGGCGTTATTGGTCACCATTGCATCGTTTCTTTCGGTAAGCATCCGGGCTCAATCTTCGGCGTCCCCTTCGGCGCCCGATTCCGCTTCCTCCATCGTCAAATGGGATTTCAGCAGCGTCCGCGTTAGCAGAAACCAATATACGCTGATCCTGAAGGGCCATATCCGCGACGGCTGGAGATTTTTTTCGACGACCCTAAAAGAAGATCAGCCGAATTCCAGGGTCACACTGGACAGCGCAGGGATGGCCAGGATCGTTCAGATCACGGAGAAAGGAGAACTGGTGACCCGGAAAGACACCCTCTTCGGGGAGACCAAATATTTTGAGAAGGAAGTCGAACTGGATGTGGATATTAAAGGCGACGGAGCCGCGGAGAAAGATGCAGCAAAAGACGCAGCAAAAGATATTAAGGGTGCTATCACCTTTATGGCTATACGCGGCAACCAGGTGGAAGGTCCGCAGGATGTTCCGTTCCGCTATTCCTTCGACGCGTCGGGCGGACTGGTCGCCAAAAACGGCGGGCTGCAGGAGTCTGCATCCGCTGCGGGCGATCTGAAGAAAGCCGGCATCGATCTTAAAAATCCCATCGGCAAATGCGGGGGCACCGGCGCCGAAGACAGTCAGTCAAAAAGCCTGGCCGGCATCTTTTTACTCGGTTTCCTGGGCGGCCTGGTCGGCCTGGTCATGCCCTGCACTTTCCCGATGATCCCGTTGACCGTGTCCTTCTTCACCAAAAAATCCGGCACCCGTTCAAAGGGCATCTTCAACGCCTTTATGTATGGGTTCTTTATTTTCCTGATCTATGTGCTGCTCAGCCTGCCCTTTTATTTCCTCAAGGCCAGTAGTTCGGGCATCCTGAATAACATCTCTACGAATATCTGGCTGAATATCGGTTTTGCCGTGGTATTCTTTGCCTTTGCCCTGTCCTTCTTCGGGCTCTTCGAAATCACACTGCCCAGCAGCGTATCCAATTCCGTCGATTCCAAATCGAGTATCGGCAGCCTGGGAGGGATCTTTTTCATGGCCCTCACCCTGGCCATCGTTTCTTTCTCCTGTACCGGCCCCATTTTGGGATCTCTGCTGGTCGGAGCCTTCGACCAGAACGGAGGCGCTATCCAACTGAGTTTTGCAATGGGAGGCTTTGGCGTGGCCCTGGGACTTCCTTTTGCCCTATTTGCCTTATTCCCCAGCTGGCTGCAGTCCCTGCCCCGGTCGGGCGGCTGGATGACGACCGTCAAGATCGTTTTTGGGTTCGTGGAACTGGCCCTGGCATTAAAATATTTGTCCAATGCGGACCTGGTCTCCCATTGGGGTTTGCTTAAACGGGAGACTTTCTTCGCGCTGTGGATAGGGATCGGCATCGCGCTGGTGCTATATCTGTTCGGGATCCTCAAATTCCGGCATGATCCCCCTCCAGCAAAATTGAGCAAGGCGCGGATCGGCATTGCACTGCTCTTCGCGGCATATGTCTGTTACCTGCTTCCCGGTGTGACCAATACCCCTTATGCCAACAGGGCCCTGATCAGCGGGTTCCCGCCACCGTTGAGCTATAGTATCTATGGCGACCACGCATCGGCAGGCAAGGGAGTGGAAGCGAACGTAATGAATGACTACGACAAGGCTCTGCAACTGGCCCGGGAGCAGCATAAA
>PLXD01000041.1 GCA_003151295.1 Chitinophagaceae bacterium
AATGCCAAGCCCGTCGACACCAAAAAGGTGAGTTGGAATACATCGGCCAATTTCTGGCTGAACAGGTCCCTGGTAACCCGCTTTACCATACCTCCCGTCCCGCAGGGTTCCTTTGGCTATGTGCTTGGAACGTTTCAGATCGAGCAGGGCAAATCCGCTACACAGATCATCGGCCTGGGCGGTCCGGGCGGGAGTATCGCAAAATGGGGCGATGCCGAACCGAAATTCCAGATGAACAGCTACAATGATATCACCTTCTTCAACAAACTGAGTCTGCGTTTCTTATTACACTGGAAGTTCGGAGGGGATAATGTGAACCTGACCAATCTCGAAAATGATTTTGGCGGCACCAGCGCCGATTATGACAAGGTGACCAATAAGCTGGGCCTGCCCAACGGCGTCTATAGGATTACGCAGATAGGCACCAGCGCCCAGATGTTCGTACAGGATGCCAGTTACTTTAGGGTACGTGAACTGGGATTGTATTATTCTTTCACCNNCTGTCCATTCCGTAAAATCGATCCGGGTGGGCGTGTCACTGAATAATTTCATTACGGTCACCAAATACAAATCCTACGATCCGGAAGTGTCCAATTTTGGTACGGGCTTTTCGACGGGTGTCGATGTGGATCCTTATCCTGCTACCAAACGTGCCGATTTCCATATTTCAGTTGACTTCTAAATTTCAGTTGACTTTTAAATCTCAGTAGACTTCTAAATCATTTGACATGAAACGATTTTTTTATAGTCCCATCGTAATTTCCTTTTTGGCTGTCCTCTCCTTACAATCCTGTAAAAAAGATTTTGGTGATCTGAACAGCCCGACAGTGGAGCAGTTCCTGGGCAATGCTTCGCAAAGCCAGTTGAATAATCTGGTAAGCGGTGCGCAATCGGGTATGCGCACCAATATCGCACTATACCTCGATGATGTGGGGTCTGTCGGCAGGGAGATCTACCGATTTTCTGCTTCGGAACCCAGGTATGTCACCGATCTGCTCGGTGCTAATGGCGCTCCGCTGACCAACAGTGATTTCTATATCACCAATCCATGGGCATCCCGCTACCAGGTTGTCAAGAATTGTAATGTGCTGATACAGGCTGCGACCGATTCCAAACTGATCACCGATGCGGAAAGAAGTGGCTATACCGGCTTTGCCAGGATGAGTAAGGCCTACCAACTATTGCTCAACCTGAATCTTACCGATTCGAACGGGATAAGGATCGACGTATTGAATCCCGATCATCTGGGTCCTCTGGTCGGTTATAATGATGCTTTAGCAGCCATCTCTTCTTTGCTTGATTCGGCCCAAACGGATCTGTCTACCGCCTCCGTCGTATTTCCGCTTGCTGGTTTTGATGGTTTTGCCGATGCACCGGGATTGATAAAGGTTGACCGGGCGCTGGCCGCAAGGGTAGACGTTTACAGGGGACTTTGGGGTAATGCTTTGTCGGACCTGGGCACTTCTTTTTTTGGCCTGACCCAGGATTTTTACCTGGGGGTGAACCATGTTTTTTCTACCGGCTCGGGTGACCAGATAAATCCCGCTTTCATTCCGCAGAATCAAAACGGAGAGGTCAGGGTGGCGCATCCCTCTTATGCCGCCGATATCGAAACCGGGGATGACAGGATCGGCAAGGCCACCCTGCGTACGGCGACGGCTTCACTCAATGGGCTCAGCAGTAACAGGGACGTTTGGGTATATACTTCCAGCACGGCCGATATCCCTATGATCAGGAACGAAGAGCTGATATTGATCTATGCGGAAGCGAAAATCCAAAAAGGCGTCTTTTCCGATGCAGTCACGGCACTCAACACGATCAGGTCCGGTCATAACCTGCCTGTTTATAGCGGTACTGTAGACCAGCCACACCTGATCACCGAAATGCTGAATCAGAAAAGATATTCGCTGTTCTATGAAGGGCATCGTTGGATCGATATGCGCCGGTATGGCCTGCTGGGTCAACTGCCCATCGACAGACCGGGTGATGTTGTATGGACGGAATTCCCGCTGCCTGTTTAGGAGTAGCAGTGATGGTATTGATGCCGGATAATAACAGCGTGCGCCATAAAGTCCTTTGACAATGATGTCATCTTGAAAACTTAATAATGTCTTGCACAAGTGCGGCGGTTGATGCAATCGACGCCTCCACAGGACCATCCTTCAGCCTCCTGACTGTAAACCAGGAATACGGAAGGGACGAGGACCAGCGGCGTTGCGCAATTGCCTGCATGTGTGCAAGACATAAAAGTATCTGGAAAGAATTCTACTCAGCGTATCCTCCCGAGCCGCTCATACAGGGCCTGCAATCTCCTGTTGCGGACCCGGTTCTCTTCCTGTAGTTCCGATAGATAGAAATCGGATTTATTGAGTTCGATGAATCGTTGGTCGAGCGTTGTCGCATTGGCCAGCAAGTCTTTTAATTTTTGAAGAACAGGCGGGATGTCGTCCCCATGGAAGTGCTGGTCATTTACCTGCTTTTCAATTTCCCGCAGATGCAAATATTGCAGCCGTATATCGGTCATCAATCGGTAGTGCGCGAATTCATCCTGGTTCTTCAATGGCTTCAGCCTGTTAAAGGTCTCCGAGGCCAGCCTTACGCTGTCGGTCAGGGTCTCAAGGGAGATCGGGGCGCCGCGCACCAATCCCTTGTTGACTTCGTAGGGGGCCGTTTTGAGGGCCTGCCAGAAATCCATGGCCTGTGCTTTGTCAAAGCCATATTGGCTGGCGCAATACGCGGTAACAAAATCTTCGATTTTTAGCGGTGCAGGAT
>PLXD01000031.1 GCA_003151295.1 Chitinophagaceae bacterium
GGAAGAATGAACGCAAGATTGACCCAGTTTGAGGGGTGGGGTTACCATGTCCGGAATGAGGGGTTACCACAAAACGGTACGGGGGGGTACCATGGTCCGGTATCTACAATCCACGTTAGGCGTAGCAACTATTTATTATGATGTGATTAGGCGTACCAGGAACAATTGGGAGAACAAATAAAGTATCTTGATAATAAAATTGACTTATTGATGTGTGAAATATACGGACTTGACAATGACGAAATTAAACTCATCACACGTCAATAGAATAGAATAAATGTGGGCAGTAAGTATGTATTTCTCATTTAAGAGATTGTGAAACACACCTGTAAGAAAAATTAGTAGTCAGATCTAGACATTAGGCCAAAAACGAGAATACTGGGGATTAGGCTGTCGCAAGGATTTCTTAAACTGATCCATGTTGCCTTTATCATAGGACCTGCCATCAGTCGGCATCGACTATTAGCAGTATGTAATCCTGAAATGCTCATAATCTCTATTTTGCATCTAATCACTCAATCAATTGGTTTTCAGACTTTCATCAGAACCTATATCCGGCACTTACCATAAAATTTCGTGGAGTCCCCGGCCATTTGTTTACGTTGTTGTACGCGCCAGTCCAATAAATGACATCGGTAATGTTATTAAGGTTGAAAGCAAGATTAAAGTGCTTGACCTCATACCGCAGGCCGGCATCAAGTGCGATATATCCGGGTAGAATGAGCCCGGGGGTAAGTGTGTTGCGAACGCTTGCCTGAGTGTGGCCTGCCACAATCCCAAATCCTTTTAGGGCTCCGTGATTGAAGGTATATTTTATTAAGCTGCTGCTGGCATTTCTGGGAGCATTCTCCACAATGGCGCCTTCCTGGGCAAGAATGATGCTTTTAAGGACTTTTGCAACACAATAGGCATAAGAAACAGAAACACTGAGGTTAGGCAGAATATTCCCGTTTGCTTCCATTTCGATACCCCTTGATCTCTCTTCGCCCTGCTGAATATATAAATTAGGGTTGGAGATAACGTTCGCGTTCACCGCAACATTCTGCAATGTCAATTGATAAATGGCCAGGGACGTGGCCAATTTGTTACTAAGCCAGTTCATTTTCGCGCCAATCTCAAAAAGCTCGCTGGTAACGGGCTTGAAAGGAGCATTGAATACCTGGGTACTAGAAGAGGCCTCAAAAGGATCGAAACCCTTGTTGTACGTGCCATATAGGCTCAAGTTGGGTTTCAATTCATAAACAAGCCCAACTCTTGGTAGAAAAATATTCACGATGTCTTCCTGGGAGCTATCCTCCTGGTCGCCATCTGCCCGGTATGCTTCCTGTCTCAGCCCGATCAGCAACTTCCATTTTCCAATGCCTACCTGCTCTTGTAAATAAACCCCCTGAGTATGATAGATAGAGGGATTCACGGCACTTGCATCTGCACTGTAACCTGACAATTGATAGCTACTCGTGGGGAGGTTTCCGTAAATAGGGTGCTTTAAGCTGAAAGTGCCAACGATGCCGCTGCCCGATCCAAATTGATTTGGTAGTTCATAGTAATTTTGGGTTAAATTGACTACACTTTTTACATAGTCGTACCCCAATATAAATTGATGGCTGAATTTGCCCGTATTGAAATGGCTGGTAAAGTAATTGGAAAATGTATTGGTGGATGACTGATAATCCCAATTGGAATAATAGAGATAGACGGAGTCATTTGTGATGTAGCCTTGAACACCGTGTTCTGCGACGTTCTGTTGTGTTTGGTAATTAAGGTACCCGCTATTAAAGCTGATGTGTTTATTGATCTTATAGGAAAGCAAGGCATTTGCAGCAATGTCCGTTTCATGCAAGAAATTCCCCGGCTGTGATGCGATCAAGCTGATTGGTGTTGCTTTTAGGGATAAGTTATCCTGAAAGCCTGGTTGCCCCCGGTCCAGAATGGTATTTATATGAGATATGGAAAAATCAATGTTCACTTGTAACTTTTCATTGGGGACATACGAAAGGGATGGGGCAAGTTCGTAGGACTTGGAATACAGCAAATCACGGAAAGACAGTTTGTTGTCATAGCCTGCATTGAACCGGTAAAGCAGCGTTCTATCTTTGTTCAATGGTCCAGTGATATCTCCTTCAGCACGGACATGATTCCATGTTCCCCATGACACATCGAGTTCAGCGGCTTGTTGGGATAGAGGTTTTTTCGTTACCAGGTTAATAGTTCCCCCGGGGTCGCAATTTGCGTAAAGTGTGGCCGAGGGGCCTTTTACTACTTCTATCCTTTCAATATTAACAAGCATGTTCGTTGTGTAGGTCGTGCTATAGCCCCGAAGCCCATTTATCATATGAGCATTATTGGCCAAAAAACCCCTGATCGAAAATTCGTCAAATCCCGAATAATCATTTACTCCGGCCACTTGGTCTACTGCGTCTTTCAGTGTGAAATCCATCTTATCTTTAATTTGTTCCTTGGTGATGGTAGATATTGATTGGGGTATGTCTATGATGGGTGTTTCTGTTTTAGTGGCCAGATAAGAATAGTCGCTTTTATAAGATTTCGCAATGCGGCCTGTGATTTCAATATCGTGCAACTGCCCGATGTTGTATGCAAGATGGATTTCGCCAAGATTCTTTTTCTGGTCTTTTTCCAGCACCACCAGTTGTAAATAAGATTTGGATTCAACAGAGGTAATCAGAAGCGTGTCCTGCAAAGCTGGCAGGTTGTGCAAGTTGAAATAGCCATTATTATCCGTAACCGCTAAGGTTCCGCTTTTTCTTAATTCAATGGTAACATAGGCCGGGCTACCGTCCGCATTAAGTATTCTACCGCTTATGCTTCCGGAGGGTTTTTGCGCAAACGTATATTTCGAACTTATTAATAGAGTAAATAAAAATAATGATCGCATTTTTCTCATGCTTGTTAGATAGTAGGGTAAAAGTGTTTTCGAAAGGCCAAATTTTGGAAATGAAAGATAGTCATGAGCTCGGTAGCGATTGCAGCGCATGAATAGACTTAATCTAAATTTAACTCGGTCTATAAATTCTAGCCGATCACGAACTTAGACTTTAAGGACCATAGAAAGGAGGTTGGTAAGTTGGCTGGAATCACACAATTGATCAAGTTCTCTCATAAGAAAGGCAACCAGGACATTATAAACGCTAAGCCGAAATATGCCTGGGTCACTTCCCATACCTGCCGCCGTTCATTTTGCACCAATGAATTTTTAGCGGGGACACCGGTTGACCTGATTATGAAGATAAGCGGACACAAAAGCCTCCGGGATTTTTACAGATATATCCGCATTTCACAGGAAGAAGCCGGACAAAAGATAAAAGAACTTTGGCAATTGAGGGGAGATATGACTTTAGCCCATTCTCCTGAAAATAAAAAGACGGTAGTTCTATAAGGCAAGACGGTTTTTGGGCGGTTGGTTTCTTCTTCTGGTCATAAACCTCTCAAACAGCCAATGGAGCCACAGCTTGTTATACCTAATATTCATACATACGTACAATATATTATATGACAATAGGCAAATTTTCATCCTTTTTTGGCTGGCCAATTTCAAAAAAATGTATAATTTGCAACTGAGTTACGAAATTTGCTACAAAAACCCACCATACGGACTGTTTTAAGTGGATTGATGCTACTGATATTTGCCTTCAGCATCACTCCTAAGATTGTTTTACACAACCTGGTTGTCCATCATAAAGACTCACCCATTGCCTCGGGCAAATATGCGCAGGTCAGCAAAACAGGTTTTCATTGTGACTGCGAAAGCCAGGTTGTAGAGCTTCCGTATATTAATCAGGTCGCTAACCTTCACCTGGCTGTCTCCGGGTCTTTCCAAACCTATCAAACCAGGACCACCCATCAGTTTTACTCCTTCCCCCATTTCATTTTCGGACTTCGGGGTCCCCCACTTTCTGTCTAACATTCTCATTTCCTCATAACCATTCCAGATAGCCTGTCTATCGGGTTCCCTTTTACTATAAATCTTCTCATTTAACACCGCTATCAGCGAAATGAATAGCCGGGTATTTCTGTGTACCCTATTCATTTTCCAAAGCGATAAACACGATTCCATGAACGCTTCATCGTTTCGCTATCTATACATTTTTGTGCTTTTCCTGGGGATCAGCCCCCTGCTATCCGCTAAAGGTTCTGCCGCCGCCAAGCCGACCCACTTACCCGGCAACGGCTCTCTATCAGGGAAAGTGACCGAAAATGGTAAAAATTCTCCTCTACCAGGGGCCTCTGTCTACATTCCCGATCTTAAAGTGGGGGCGGTCACAGATAATAACGGCTTTTATAAATTCAATAACCTTCCTTCCGGTACCTACCTTGTGGAGATACGCTTTATTGGGTACGCCACTTTCAGTAAACAAGTTGATTTTGCCAAAACGACCGTGCTGGATGCGCAGTTATCGCTGTCGACCATCGAATCCGAGGAAGTGGTGGTCACGGGGGTGAGCAAAGCCACGGAAATAAAAAGGGCCCCTATTCCCATCGTTGCCGTTGGCAAGAGCTATATAGATCAACATTCCGCCACCGGTAATGTCATCGACGAAGTAGCCAACCTGCCCGGCGTCAGCGCAGTAACCACCGGGCCGAATATTTCCAAACCCTTTATTCATGGCCTTGGCTACAACCGGGTGGTCACTGCCGAAGACGGCATCCGCCAGGAAGGCCAACAATGGGGTGACGAGCACGGCATAGAAGTAGATCAGAATTCCATCGACCGGATAGAAATTATCAAAGGGCCGGCCAGCTTAAGCTATGGCTCGGACGCCATCGGCGGCGTCGTCAACCTTCTTACGCCCCTACCCGTCCCCGAGGGTAAAACATCGGGCTACGTTAGCGGCATCTATGGGACCAATAATGGGCTGATCAACGGCAGCCTCCGCTTACAAGGCAATCAGCATGGGTTTGTCTGGGGTACGCAGGTGTCGGACAAACAGGCCAAAGACTACCAGAACCAGCACGATGGCCGGGTATGGGCCACCAATTTCGATGAGAAGGACGCCCGTGTCATGGTAGGGCTGAACAAGTCCTGGGGCTATTCCTATCTCAACGCTTCCCTTTTCGATGATCTCCAGGCCATCCCGGATGGCAGCCGGGATTCACTTACACGAAAATTCACAAAGCAGATCACCGATTCGGATACCTACCGGCCAGTCGTTCCGGGATCGGAGCTGAATTCTTACGCGATACCCGTTTTGCATCAGCATGTCCAGTTGTACCGGATCTATGACAACAGCAATTTCCGCCTGGGCAATGGTAATCTCCTGGTCAACTTGGGCTGGCAGTATAGCCACCGGCGGGAATTTACCCATCCGACTGCCCCGGATGTTCCCGGCCTGAACCTGGAGCTGCATACCTATACCTATGATATAAAATACAACTTCTCGCTTGGCGACGGGTATGATATCAGTGCGGGCGTCAACGGGATGTACCAGAATAACGCCATCGGTTATAGCACCGATTTCCCGATACCGGCCTATCACCAATTCGATATCGGACCTTTTGCCATCATCAAGAAAAGCTTTGGCAAGCTGGACCTTTCGGGCGGCGCGAGGTTCGACACCCGTTCCTTCAACGGCAAGGCCGCCTATATCGATACCACAGTGGCCTTTTACCCGACCTTGTATACCGGCCCGAATCCAGGCTCGACACCCAATGTCGCGCCGCAATTCCCCAGCCTGAGCAAGACGCTCTCGGGGGTATCTGCCAGCTTTGGCGGCACGTATAATTTCTCCGACCAGTTCCTGATCAAGGCCAATATCGCCCGTGGCTTCCGGGCGCCGAGCATTGCGGAACTGTCGGCGAACGGGCCTGATCCGGGCAGTCAGATCTATCACGTGGGCAACAGCAACTTCAAACCGGAGTTCAGTTTACAGGAGGATATAGGAGCCGCGCTCACCTTGCCATATCTTACGGCCAGTGTCAGCCTTTT
>PLXD01000117.1 GCA_003151295.1 Chitinophagaceae bacterium
CTTCGGCTTCGTCTTCGTATACCTTGAATTTCTCCCCTGCCTGCGGAGCGCCGTTCAGACCTAAAAGCAATGCGGGACTTGAAGGAGGTGCGTCCTCTATTTTCTTATTCCGTTCGTTGAACATGGCTTTCACCCTTCCATAATGCTGCCCGGAGACAACAATGTCCCCCATTTTCAGGGTACCGTTCTGAACCAGCACGGTCGCCACATATCCACGTCCTTTATCCAGGGATGCTTCAATGATCGTTCCGGAGCCTTCCCTTTCAGGATTGGCTTTCAGGTCCAGCAATTCCGCTTCCAGCAATATTTTTTCCAATAAGAGGTCGATATGGAGCCCTTTTTTGGCAGAGATCTCTTGTGACTGGTATTTACCACCCCAATCTTCTACCAATAGGTTCATGCCCGCCAGCTGTTCTTTGATCTTTTCCGGGTTTGAGCCATCCTTATCAATTTTATTGATGGCAAAGATCATGGGCAATCCCGCAGCCTGGGCGTGGGAAATGGCTTCTTTGGTCTGTGGCATGACCGCGTCATCGGCGGCCACCACGATGACAGCTATATCCGCCGCTTTGGCTCCACGGGCACGCATGGCTGTAAAAGCCTCGTGACCCGGTGTATCCAGGAAGGTGATCTTTTTCCCCGTTGCTGTGGTGACCTGGTAGGCGCCGATATGCTGGGTGATACCCCCGGCTTCTCCGGCTACCACGTTTGCGCTGCGGATATAATCCAATAAGGATGTTTTACCATGATCGACATGGCCCATGATGGTGACCACCGGGGATCTTGTTATCACGTCTTCCGGTTCGTCCTCAAATTCTTCCTCTTCCATTTCTGCTGCATCGTCAATCCCGATAAATTCCACCGTATAGCCGAACTCATTGGCTACCAGTTCAATGACATCGGCCTCCAGGCGTTGATTGATGGATACCATCATGCCGAGGCTCATACATTTCCCGATCACTTCGGCATAGTTTACATCCATCAGGTTCGCCAGTTCGCTTACGCTGATGAACTCCGTGACCTGCAGCCTGTTATCCAGTAACTCGTCGGAGCCTGATTGTTCGGCCAGTTCTTCACGTTTTGCCCGGCGGTATTTGGCCTTCAGGCTTTTGCCACGGCCGCCGGACCCGGCGAGTTTAGCTTGGGTCTGCCTGATCTTTTCCTGTATTTCTTTCTTATCGATCTCTTTAACTTCACGGGGAGCGGCATGCCTGGGATCCGGTCTGCGATTGCCGCCAGCACCACCGCCACCGGTCGGACGTCGATCGGTATTGCGCTGGATCGGGATCCGGCTTGGGCGTTCGCCGGCCGGTTTCTCGTCTTTTTTATCTTTCTGAATTCCAATGCCGGGACCGGATGGTTTACCTTGTTCCTTCTTTTCGATGGGGATCCTCTTACGCTTTCTTTTTTCTTCAGAAGGTTTAGGCCGGGTATCGTTGTTTACAGGCAAGGAGATCTTTCCAAGGATCTTCGGGCCTTCCAGTTTCTCCGCCTTAATATTTTCGATGAGCGGCTGGTGGTCCTGATCTTCTGCCGGGGGCTCGGGAGCCGGTTCCTGGATTTCCGGTTCTTTCTCTTCCCGGGTTTCCTTAATCTCGATTACCGGTTTGACAGCGACAACAGGAGCCGGTTCTGGTTGCGGTTCTTCGGGTATTTGAGGGGACTCCTCTTGTACGGGTTCGGCTTCAGACTCCGGTAATTCGACGATTTCGGGTTCCGGCAATTCAACGGCAACTTCTTCAACGACTTTCTTTTTAGCCGGTTTCTTAGGCCGGGTGGAAGAGTCAATCGCGGAAAGGTCGATCTTGTCCAGGATCTTCGGGGCTTCGATCTCGGGCGCTTCGATCTTCACAAACTCGGGTTCTTCTTTTTTCTCTTCTACGACAGGAATAGGCTGCTGAACTTGGAATTGAGGTTGTGGCTGCGGCTGTGGTTCCTCCGCTACCGGCTCTTCCTTAACGCTCTTTTTCACCGGTTCTTTTTTGAAAAGAACGGTCTCGTCCTCTTTTTTCTTTTTCGCCTCCAGGCTTCCTTTGGGCAGATCGATCTGATCGCTTTTACTCTTTGCGACTTTATCCCCCTGGAATTCCTGTTGCAAAGAACGGTACATGTCTTCCGTCAATTTTGACGTAGGCTTCAGTTCGTCCTTGCTAAATCCTTTGCTCACCAGAAAATCCACCAGGGTATCTTTCCCGACGTTGAATTCTTTGGCTGCCGCCATTAAGCGTAATGTTGTTGTTTCTGCCATAAATGCCTCCCAAAACTCCCTCCTGGGGAGAGGTTAAGATCGTTCCTTTTAATCTATTTAAAAAATATCGTAAATATATTACTAATAATTCAGCCAGCTTATCCCGGGAATACAAGGAACCTATTCTTTTTCAAATTCTGCCTTCAAAACACGCCTGACTTCATCAATAGTCTCCCTTTCCAGGTCCGTTCTTCTTTCCAGCTCTTCGGCCGTAAGGTCCAGCACGCTACGCGCCGTATCGCAACCGACCCGTTTGAACTCGTCGATGACCCAGGTTTCGATCTCATCGCTGAATTCTTCCAGATCGACATCGAACTCTTCAGGTTCTCCTTCATTATCACGGAATACATCGATGGTATACCCTGTCAATTCCTGCGCCAATTTAATATTCACTCCCTTTCTTCCGATGGCGAGGGAGACCTGGTCCGGCTTCAGATAGACATTTGCATGCTGCTTTTCGTTGTCCAGGTCCATGGTAGTAATTTTAGAAGGCGTCAGCGAGCGCTGAATGAGCAATTGGACATTACTCGTCCAGTTAATGACGTCGATATTCTCATTCTTCAGCTCCCGAACGATGCCGTGGATACGGCTTCCTTTCATCCCTACGCAGGCCCCTACCGGATCGATGCGGTCATCATAAGATTCTACGGCCACTTTTGCCCTTTCGCCGGGTTCCCGGACGATCTTANNTTGATCACGATCAGGCCGTCGAAAATCTCAGGCACTTCAATTTCCAGCAATTTGGAAAGAAAAGAGGGGCTGGTACGCGACAGGATGATGACGGGCGAATTATTTTTCAGCTCCACTTTTCTCACTACCGCCCTGATGGATTCCCCTTTTTTGAAGTAATCCTGGGGGATCTGCTCGGATTTCGGAAGGATCAGCTCGCTGCCTTCCTCATCTAATAACAGGATCTCTTTTTTCCATACCTGGTATACTTCCGCGCTCACGATCTCCCCTACCCTTTCATTATATTTTTTTACCAGCACATTTTTCTTCAGGTCACCGATACGGCTGGCCAGTGTTTGTTTGGCGGCCAGGATAGCCCTGCGGCCAAAATCCAGTATCTCTATTTCTTCATACAGGTCTTCTCCCACTTCGAAGTCGGGCTCGATCTTCGCCGCATCGCTGTATGCGATCTCGGCCAGCGGATCGTTCACCTGGCCATCTTCTACGATCGTCCGCCGGCGTACGATCTCAAGATCACCCTTTTCGGCATTCACAATTACGTCAAAATTCTCGTCGCTGCCGTATTTTTTGCGCAACAAGGTTTTGAATACATCCTCTACTACCTTCATCATGGTAGGGCGGTCGATATTTTCGGCTTCCTTAAAGTCCTGGAAAGCTTCGATGAGATTTATACTTGCCATAGCTCGTAAGTTTAAAGATCCCTCAATATAGTCCGGGATCCGTTAAATGACTATTTGAATTTTTGTTGTTTTTATGTTACCGAATAAAAAAGTATGATTGATCACTTCCTTTTTCTTTGCCGGCTGCCTGCCGTGCTGGCCCTTGCCTTTTGTCTCTTCTATAATAATACCGTCTTCGCCGACTTCCAGTAAGCGCCCCTCTGTTTTCGACCCGTCCTGCAGCGTGACTTCCACAGGCCGTCCGATGTTTTTCTTATACTGGCGAAGCAGTTTCAGGGGCTCATCCAATCCCGGAGAGGATACTTCGAGGGAGAAATCCCCATCCGGAAACAGGCCGGCCTCTTCTATTTTCCTGTACAGGGCCCGGTTGACCTGCACGCATTTTTCGATGGGAATACCATTGTCGCCATCCAGGAACACTTTGATGTTATTTATGGGTTTGATCTTTATCTCTACCGGGAAATACAATAGCTCCCCGGCCAGGATCGCCTGTAACATGACTTCTACCACCTTAACAGTTTCGTTGACCATAATCATTCCGCTCAAGCAGATCATTGAGCCCTTTAAAAAACATCATTAATCCATTAAGACTATCCGGATAAATAAAGAAGGGAACGTTTTCGTTCCCTTCTGTTACTTCCTTTGTCATTGCAAATGTAAGGCAAATACCTGATTACTTCCAAAACTTAGTTTCCTGTTCCGTGGCCCGGGTGCAGGGTTTCGGTGCCGGGCGTAATTTCGGACCGGGGTTACGGAACTTCGGTATGAGGTTTCGGGGTTTGGGTAAACGTATGTAACTTTAGCCACAAGTATACAAACTGACAACCATGAACGATCTAGGCTCCTTTTTTTCAGAAAATAAAACGCTGGTAAAAGAATATATCGAGACCCGGATGGAGATCTACCGGCTCCAGAGCCTGCGTCTTTTTTCCCAATCGGCGGGCTATTTCGCCTGGATCATCGTCTCCTTGTTCCTGGTCTTCCTGATCCTGCTTTTTTCCGGCATTGTCGTGGGTTTCTGGTTTTCCGGGCTAATGCATAGCTATGTGAAGGGATTCGGCCTGGCCACACTGCTGATCGTGCTTGTATTCGTGCTGCTCGCTATTTTCAGAAAGAGGCTTTTTGTGGATCCGGTCACCCAAACCATCATTGAAAGATCCCGTGAGCAATCGAATGAAGAATAAATTAACAATCTCATAAACATGGCTACCGATAACAAGAGCGCCCGCAGCCTCGATTTGCTGGATAAAGACATCCGCCGGCTGCAAGCGAAAGCAAAACAGCTGGAAGATGAAATAGACAATAATTTCACCTATCTGCAGAATCATTCCGCAGCACTGTTCATCAATTCCCTTTTTCCCCGGAAGATACGAGCTGATGACCCTGCCAGGGAAGGCCTGCTGGGTGCTTTTTTTCAGAATGAAAGGCTGATGAACCCCCTCAACAAACTGGCGACCCGGCTTGTCGGTCAGGCTTCACATTTTATTAATAAATTGATTGACAAATGGATAGACTAGGCCTATGAAATTCGCCTTTCTTTAACAGCTTCCTGTTTTCTTTGTAGTAACTTAGTGGTATGATACCATTATCACGAATATTCTTTCTGGGGATCGTATTCTATCTTTTATACAGGTTCGTTTTTAACTTCCTGGTGCCCGTATTCAGGACCACCCGGCAATTTCGCGCACAGTTCAAAAATATGCAGGATCATAGGCAGCAGGGTCAGCCTTTTCAACAACCCGGCAACCCGTTCCAGCCTAACGGCAATCCTTTTCAGCAGCAATATGCACGTCCGCAGGAACCAGTGGAANNGAAAATAGGGGTCACACCGCCCCTGGGAGCCCTATCCATTCGCTTACCAGGGAATTTCCAGAATCGTCATTCCCTTTTTGAGGTGGAATCCTTGCAGTCCGGCGGCATCGGCGCCTTCCACGTTCACCAGGGCATCGTCTACGAATAGGGTCTCCGAACCTTCGAGTCCGTTCTCCCGAAGAATATGCAGGTATGACTCTGAAGCCGGTTTCCTCATTCCGAGCAAATGGGAGTAATAAGCTTTCTCGAAATGGTCATCCAGATTCCGGTCTCCGAATGCATCCCGGTATATTTGCTGGAGGGCAGATAGGTGCAGGGCATTGGTATTGCTGAAAAGGAAGATCCGGTAACGTTTTCCCAGTTCATCCAACAGTGCTATGCGCTCGGGCGGGAAATCCATCAGCATGGCATTCCAGCCGTCAATGACCCTTTCATCCGAAACGGACAGACCTGCCAGTTCCTTTATGGATTGCACGAATTGCTGATCGCTGATCTTTCCTATTTCATAGTCTTTAAAAGATGATGCTGCATGTCCCAGTCCGAACTGATCCCCCAAACGGGTAACCCCCATGGCTGCAAAAGCGTCTTCCGTTCTTTTTATATCAAGATTCAGGATCACGCCTCCCAAGTCGAAAATAATGTTTTTGATATTTTGCATAGGCAAAAATAACTCCCTTTTACTTTGCCAGCAAAGTAAAGCGGGCTTCCTGCGTTTCCGCGGAGTTCGTGCCGGTGTAGACACTGAATTCGCCGGGTTCCACCACCCACTTAAGGTCCGAATTGCAGAATTTGAGGTCCTCCGTCGTGAGGGTGAATGATACTTGTCTGCTTTGTCCTTTTTGCAGGAATATTTTGAAAAATCCCTTCAGTTCTTTTACAGGTTCGGTGACGCTGGCGACCCAATCGCGGATATATAACTGCACTGTTTCTTCACCGTTATATTCGCCGGTATTGCTTACGGTGACGGAGATATGGATCTTTTCGCCGGGCCGGTATTCCTTTTTATCGGATATGGGCTCGCCGTAGGCGAACCGCGTATAGCTGAGCCCATATCCGAAGGGATAGAGGGGATCATTCGATACGTCGAGGTATTTGCTGGAAAATTTATTGTCCGGGTCCATCGGCCTGCCCGTGTTCTTATGATTGTAATAGACGGCGATCTGTCCGACATTGCGTGGGAAACTGGCTGTCAGCTTTCCCGAAGGATTATAGCGTCCATAGAGTACGTCGGCGATGGCATTACCTGCTTCGGTTCCGCCAAACCAGGTCTCCAGGATAGCCCCGGCATGATCATTTTCCCAGCTCAGCGTCAGCGGGCGTCCGTTCATGAGGACCAGCACCAACGGTTTACCCGTTGCCGCCAGCGCCTTCAGCAGTTCCTCCTGGCTGGCAGGAATGTCGATATCGGAACGGCTGGCGGCTTCGCCTGTCATTTCCGACGCTTCTCCGACCACGGCCACGACAACATCCGCCTTAGCGGCTGCCGCCAGCGCTTCCCGGATCATATCGGCCGGCGGGCGCGGGTCTGTTTCCACCCGGAGGCCGAATACATTGGCTTTTTTGGCCAGCAGGGTGTCATCGGTAATATTCGCGCCTTTTGCCTAGATTATTTTCGAAGAGTCGCCGAGTAGTTTCTTTATCCCCGAGAACACAGAAACCGACTGCTGCCAATCACCCGAGACCGCCCAGGTACCCAGCATATTTCTTTGGTCGTTGGCCAGGGGGCCGATCAAGGCGATGGTGGAGGATGGTCTAAGCGGCAGGATAGGGTCTGCATTTTTCAGTACGGTATTTTTCAGTAAGACAAAGGAGCGGGCGGCGATCTCACGGGCATCCTTCCTCGTTGCTGTCGTCAATATTTCCCGGGCCGGTCTCGATTCGTCGATATAGAGATAGGGGTTTCCGAAAAGCCCAAGTTTATATTTCGCTTCGAGTATCCTCCGGCAGGCTGTTTCCACCTGTTTTAGCGTCACGCTGCCCTGTTGTATCGACCGGCGTAAGGTGGTCAGGAATCCCTCGCCGACCATGTCCATATCCAGACCGGCATTGAGGGCCAATGCAGATACGGTTGCCAGGTCTCCCATACCATGGGCCTGANNGCCAGGTCTCCCATACCATGGGCCGTCATTTCATTGACGGAAGTATAATCAGATACCACAAAACCGGTGAAACCCCATTGTTTGCGGAGAAGGTCCGTAAGCAACCATTTATTGCCCGTCGCGGGAACGCCGTCTATTTCATTGAAGGAGCTCATGACGCTGCCCACTCCCGCATCGACCGCCGCCTTATAAGGAGGCAGGTAGTATTGAACCATTTTGATACGGCTCATGTCTACGGTATTATAATCCCGGCCGGCCTCCACCGCCCCATAAAGTGCAAAATGCTTGACGCAGGCCATAAGCGTATTATTTCGGCCAAGTCCTTCGCCATGGCTGCCACCCTGGTAGCCTTTTACCATGGCTGCCGCTATCTGCGAGCCCAGTAGGGGATCTTCTCCCGAGCCTTCGGCGATCCGGCCCCAACGCGGATCGCGGGCTATATCCACCATGGGAGAGAACGCCCAGTTCAGCCCATCCGCCGTGGCTTCCGTAGCGGCAATGCGCGCGCTCTTTTCGATAAGGGGCATATCCCAACTGCAGGACAACCCGAGCGGGACCGGGAAGATCGTCTTATGCCCGTGTATTACATCCATTCCAAAGAGTAGGGGAATATGCAGGCGGCTTTCTTTTACAGCGAGGTCCTGCGCCTGCCGGATCTTATCGGGCCCCGAGATGCCGAACAAACCTCCGACGCGGCCTTTGCGTATATTTTCCTCTACTCCTTTACTGACGACGGCGCCCGTGACGGCGCCCCCGGGGGTGACAAGGTTCAACTGGCCGATCTTTTCTTCCAGGGTCATTTTGCCCATCAGGTTGCTGACAAAAACGTTCATTTTTTCGTTCCGTGTGGAGAAACGTGCGGCCTCCCGGGGGCCGGAAGGGGGTTGTGCATGGCCCGCTATTACCGGCAGGGTCATAGCCAGGTTCAAAGCACTGGCAATCGTTGTCATTTTATTCATGCTTTATCTTTTTAGAGGGTTCATTCCACTTTGAGGATCCTGGTCCTGGGGGATACCCCGTTCTCATTGATAGCCTCGATGTTGAAATAATAGGTCTTCTCTTTATCCATGGCCTTATCATAATATTCATTCGCGTCCTGCACCTGAATACAGGTATAGAGTTTGTCAGGAGCAGTGCCGGTATAAATATTATAGGCGTATGCATTATCCACCGGCCTCCATTTCAACCAGGCGCTTCGTTTGTCCTTCTCTGTACGCAGCACGATAAAATCCTTCACGGTATCCGGCAGGCTCCCGTTCCCTTTTCCAAAGACCCGCAGGCCGCTGATCGCAAATTTACCGGCAGGCATATGAATATTCTCCATCCGGATATAACGGGTCCTTACAGGAGCGGCCAGTTCCACGTATTCATGGGGAATATCCGTCCGGTTATCGCTCTTATCGATCAGCACTTTCCATTTTTTCCCATCGTCGGACGCATACAGTTTATATTGATGGTAAATACCGGTCTGTTTTCCCAGGAATTCCGCGTCCTGATCGGCATAGTTGATCTGTATAGCATGAACGGTCGATACCTCTCCCAGGTCGGTCTGTATCCATTCCCCCTTATTCCCGGTGGCTGCGCTCCACCAGGTCTTAATGTCCTCGTCTACGGCGTCATTGGCATGATGGCCGCCCAGGGTAGAGGACACCAGGACCGGCTTCTTATAATTCAACAGCATCCAGCCCGTAAAACCGC
>PLXD01000519.1 GCA_003151295.1 Chitinophagaceae bacterium
ACCGCATCCTGCCCCGTCATCGCATCGACCACCAACAGGACCTGTTGGGGCGAGGTGGCGTCGCGGATCGCGACCAGCTCGGACATCAGATCGCCGTCAACGTGAAGACGGCCTGCCGTATCGATGATCACGACATCCGTTCCTCTTGCGACCCCGCTTTGAACGGTATCGAATGCCACAGCGCCGGGATCTGAACCCATGCCTTGCTTTACAATCGGCACCCCTGCCCTTTCGCTCCATATCGTCAGTTGATCCACTGCCGCAGCACGGAAAGTATCGGCAGCACCCAGCAGGACGGATTTCCCCGCTTTTTTAAAATTATAAGCCAGCTTGCCGATCGTGGTGGTCTTTCCAACCCCGTTAACACCGACAACAAGGATGACATAGGGCTTATTGCCGGAAGGAGTGGTAAAATCACGATAGGATTGTTCGGGCGCATCGACCAGGATATCTTCGATTTCTTGTTGAAGTATCTTATTTAACTCACTTATATTCAAATATTTATCCTTTGATACCCTATTTTCGATTTGTTTGATGATCCGAAGGGTTGTGTCGATTCCCACATCTGCGCTCACCAGGGCGTCTTCCAGTTGGTCCAGGACTTCTTCATCGACCGTGCTCTTACCGGCGATGGCCTTGGTGATCCTGGAAAGAAATCCTTCCTTGGTCCTTTCGAGTCCCTTGTCCAGGCTTTCTTTTTCCTTTTTCCCGAATAGTTTATCTAAAAATCCCATACCCTCTGTGCCCCGGCCGCGTTGGCGGAGGACTTTTTTATAGGTTAAAATGTAAATATAGATGAAAACACCATTACCGGCTTTGTCACCGTTATGGGCTTTGGCTGGAGGGCAAAGAAAAAGCCGCCTCTTACTGAGACAGCTTTCTTTAACTTACTTACCCTTATAATTTTATTATTTCTGAGCCAGGTACTCCTTGATCTTGTCCTTATGGATGATGGACTCCTTAAATGTATAGGCGCCGGTCTTAGGGCTACGTACGGCCTTTATCACTTTTGTCCAGTTCTTAGCTTCCGAAGCAGCCTTGGCATCCTTAGTCTTTATCGCGGTTTTAGCAGCTTTTGCCATGATTATTTGATTTCTTTATGTACAGTTACTTTCTTTAAAATGGGATTGAACTTTTTCAACTCCAGCCGTTCCGGAGTGTTTTTCTTGTTTTTGGTGGTGATATAACGGCTGGTACCGGGCTTACCGCTCGTTTTATGCTCGGTACATTCCAGAATCACCTGAACCCGACTTCCTTTCTTGGCCATAATATGGATGGTTTAGCGTAATTTAAAATTTTTCTCCTTAAATCTTTGTCCCTTCAGCTCTTAATTTTTTGACGACGCTGTACAGACCATTCTTGTTGATGGTACGTATTCCTTCGGAAGAAACCTTCAGGGTTATCCATTTGTCTTCCTCGGCCAGGAAAAAGCGTTTGGTCTGCAAATTCGGCAAAAACCTGCGTTTTGTCTTTATATTTGAGTGCGATATGCTGTTACCCGATATCGGCGACTTACCTGTGATCTGACATACTCTAGCCATGGTTGCTCGAAATTTACTATTGAAAATGAATGTCTTTTGAGAGACATCCCAAATCTGTTACCAAATTTAGGACTGCAAAGGTCGTGAAATCTATCTAATTAGCAAAAAGAAATCAAAATTTTTTAATCCAGGTTGTTCACACCTGTGGATTATCAGTATTTGGAAGTTCAAAATACAATTAATAATTATTTAATTTGCCGCTGCCATTTGCTTTCTACTTTGCGTAAAATGGCACTAAATGACAGAAATGAAGAGACGAATAATATTAAGGGATATCAGTTGGTTATCGTTCAATGAAAGAGTTTTGCAGGAAGCGGCTGACCCCAGCGTTCCGCTGAAGGAAAGGATAAAATTCCTGGGGATCTTTTCCAATAATATGGATGAGTTTTTCCGTGTCCGGGTGGCTACCCTCAAAAGGATGGTCGAATACAGTGGTAAGTCGAAGATCAACATGCACCTGGAAACCTCGCCGGACAAGATTTTGAATGAGATCCAGTCGATCGTCCTGGAACAACAGGACGATTTCAACAGGATCTGGGAAACGATCCGGAAGGAACTGGAAAAGGAAAAGATCTTCCTGGTCACGGAGAAGCAATTGGACAAGGAGCAGCAGAAATTCATCCAGAGCTATTTTGAAGAGGAGGTTCGTTCGAATATCATTCCCCTGATGGTCGAAAGTATTCCGCAATTCCCCTTCCTGCGTGATAAATCCATCTACCTGGGTGTGGTACTATCCCGCAAGGACGGCAGCATGAAAAGAAAATACGCCCTCATAGAAGTGCCCAGCAGGGTGTCAGGCCGGTTTGTGCTCCTGCCTACCGGGAGCCTTGATGAACACCCGATCATCCTGCTGGAAGATATTATCCGCTATAACCTTCGCAGCATCTTCGCTTACTTCGGATATGATAAATTCGATTCCTGGCTCTTCAAAGTCACCCGTGACGCTGAAATAGATATCGATCAGGATGTTTCCACCACCCTGATCCAAAAGATCGAGAAAGGGCTTAAGAACCGCCGTAAAGGCAAACCGGTCCGCTTTGTTTATGATAAAGAAATGGATGAAGGACTACTGGGATACCTGATCAAGCGGCTAAACCTTGCCAGGAAGGGCAATCTGATCCCCGGCGGCCGGATACACAATTTCAGGCATTTCATGGACTTTCCGGATGTTTTCACCCGGAAGGGACAACGTAAAAAGCCCTTTCAGCACCCATTGCTTATAAAGACTCCACGTGTCACCGATACGGTCCTGGAACAGGACGTAATGTTGCATTTTCCTTATCATTCTTTTAACCCGGTGATCGATATGCTGCGCGAAGCGGCTATTGACCCCAATGTGACCACGATTAAGATCACGTGTTACCGCCTGGCGTCCAACTCGAAAGTGATCAACGCGCTGGTCAATGCGGTCAGNNGCAGAAATGGAAAACATGTCACCGTCATGCTGGAACTCCGCGCCCGCTTCGACGAGGAAGCCAACCTGGAATGGAAAGAAAGGCTGGAAGACGAAGGGGTAAAGGTGTTGATCGGGATCCCCAATATAAAAGTGCACGCCAAGATCTGCCTGATCAAAAAAAGGGTGAATAATCATACCATTCATTACGGATTCGTGAGCACGGGAAATCTGAATGAAAAGACCGCTATGTTTTATGGGGACCATTGCCTGCTCACTTCCAACAGGAATATCATGGCCGACGTGAACCTNNTCGTGAACCGCCTGTTCAATTACCTGGAGAACTGGAAAGAAGGTACGGCCTTACTCAAAGCCTGCAAAATACTGATCCCCTGTCCTTTCTCGCTGCGCAGGGACCTGATTAAAATGATCAACCGGGAAATAAAGATCGCAAAGAACAAGAAGCCGGCGGCCATTACCGTTAAATTAAACTCTTTATCGGATGAGGAACTGATCGACAGCTTATATGAAGCTGCCAAGGCGGGCGTAGAAATAAAACTCATTGTCCGGGGTATTTTCTGCATGCTCTCGGAAAATAATAAGTTTGTCATCCCCGTCACGGCGATCAGCATACTGGATGAATATCTCGAACACGCCCGGGTAATTATTTTTCATAACGAGGGTAAAGAGAAAGTTTATATATCTTCGGCAGATTGGATGGTGCGAAACCTGGATCACCGGGTCGAGGCCACCTGCCCTGTGCTGGATGAAACGATCCAAAAAGAGCTCAGGGATATACTCGATATTCAGCTCTCCGACAACGTAAAGGCCAGGTGGCTCGATAACGGGTTACAGAATAAATACAAAAAGGATCGTTCACAAAAAAAGATCCGTTCACAGATAGAGATCTATAATTATTTATATCAAAAGACCATGAAAAATCAGGAGCCGGCTTCCCCTCAACCGATAACCAGTAGGGCCGAACCCATCAATGAAACGATCATACCATGAGGCTCGCAGCGATAGATATCGGAAGCAATGCCGCAAGACTGCTTATTTCGGACGCCTCCAGCAATAACGGGAAGACTGAGTTCAATAAGATCAACCTGGTCCGCGTACCCCTCCGGTTGGGATTCGATGTATTCGAGAAAAAGAAGATCTCCCCCGAAAAAACGGATATGATCCTGCATACCATCAAGGCTTATAAGCACCTCCTGGATGCCTATGAAGTGAAGTACCTGAAAGCCGCGGCGACTTCCGCGATGAGGGATGCGGAAAACGCCGGGGAGATCATCGACGAGGTGGAAAAGCAGACAGGTATCCGGATCGAGATCATCAGCGGCGGCGATGAAGCCTCGCTGATCTATGAGAACCATGTCGCGGAAAACCTGGACAAGGAACATTCCTATCTCTATATCGATGTTGGCGGCGGCAGCACCGAACTGACATTCTTCGCCGAAACTAAACTCGTTTTTAAAGAGTCTTTTAATATCGGCACCATTCGCCTGCTGAAAAATCAGGTTGCCGACAGCCAGTGGGAGACCATGAAAGATTTTATCAAGCGGGAGACCCGGGCGCATTCGAACAATATTATCGCCATCGGTTCGGGAGGAAATATCAATAAGATCTTTTCTCTCTCGAAACGTAAGGAAGGCAAGTCCCTAACCCTGGATATGCTAAAAGATTACTACAAGGAGTTCAGTAATTTTTCTCTCGTCGACCGGATGCGTCTTTACAAGCTCCGGGAAGACCGGGCGG
>PLXD01000332.1 GCA_003151295.1 Chitinophagaceae bacterium
CGTCTGCATTGAATCCCCTATTGTTGTAGCAGCTCTGTCCATCCCAAACCCTGCGGCAATAAGAGGTTACTGAACTCGATGTGGATTACCCTTCTCCTATTGTTGCTCGAATAGTAAAGATGCTTTCTAAAATATCCAGTGTTGGTTGAACGGCAAATTGATCCTGCTTTACTGTCCAGGGGCCGAACCCAGGCAAATCGATTTTTTTATCAACAGAAATAGTTAAGTCCTGGTGCCAGGCTACAAACCAGTTAGATTTTTCAGATTTGTCAAAATAGATGGATTTTACTGCGAAATAATCATGCCCAAAATATTCTGTTATGACGGCCTTTAGCCGGGCATTAAAAATCGAGGCTTGGACCTCGGGGACCTCTCCAGGCGCAAAGACGTTCTCGATGATGGTAAAGCCATTTTGTTTTAGATGTTCCATTAAATAGGTGTTCTAAATATAATAATTTATATTTATTATCTCAATACCAGGACTTATTAAATCCATTCCATCATACTATAATCAAACATATCATGCTTGCACTTTACATTATCGGAGGTCTTATTGCGCTGATCCTCATTGTTGCTGCGATAGCAGGAACGAGATGGAACTATGAAAAATCCATTTCGATCAATATGCCACTTCAAAAAGTATGGGACAATGTCAAAACCCTTGGTGCCCTCAACAAATGGAATCCTTGGGTGGAGAAAGATCCAAACATCAAGATCGAATTTTCCGGGGAAGATGGCAACCCAGGCGCACAATATTCATGGGAAAGTAACGTAAAGGAAGTAGGAGCCGGAAGCCAGACCATCGTTGCCGCTAGCGACAAATCGGAATTAGCTACTCGGGTCGACTTTATCCGACCCTTCAAAGGCACGGGTGAAGCCTATATCCAGATCCGGGCAGAAGGGGGAGCTACTAAAGTAACCTGGAGAATGGTAAGCAGTACTCCCTATCCAATGAACATCATAAAGATCTTCGGGGTCATAGAAAAAAATATGGACGACGCTTTTGGCCGTGGGCTGAACAAATTGAAGAGCATCTGTGAAGGCTGATTTGTAGGTCGGAGACAAAAAAACATTCTGCCTTATGCCTTTTTTTGAAACAAAAGATCACAGAATTAACCTCTTTCAGGACGATTCAATACATTTTTTAAAAAGCCTTCCTTCCGATAGCGTTGATCTGATCGTAACAGATCCTGCCTATTCCGGGATGAACCAAAAACTAAAACTCGGAAAAGGAAAAATAATAGGCGAATATAAAAAAGCCGGTAAACCCGGGGCGAAATGGTTCGAAGAGTTTCATGACACCGAAGAAAACTATAAATCATTTTTACAGGAATGTTACAGGGTCCTAAAAATGGATAGACATATCTATATCATGTTTGATTCGTTTTCTCTCTTATCCTTAGCCCCTATCGTCAGGGAAGTATTTAAAGTGAAGAATGTCTTATGCTGGGATAAAGTCAATATTGGCCTGGGGCACTATTTCAGAAGAAGACATGAGTTTATTTTATTTGCAAGTAAAGGAAAGAGAAATCTCCATTCAAAAAGCATTCCCGATGTATGGAAAATTAAACGCGTCGTTAAATCGAAATATGCTACCCAAAAACCAACCGAAGTATTTGAACTAATGCTCATGGGCAGCGCCGATAAAGATTTCGTGGTATTAGATCCTTTTCTGGGCAGTGGTTCTTCAGCCATCGCGTCCATAAAATCCGGCTGCAAATTCATAGGTTGCGATATTTCTGATAAATCCATGAAGTTCGCTGCGGAGCGGATCGCTCATTTTAACAAACATAAAATCGATCCTTTCCAAAGCAAATCCCTGCTGGGGGATGACGAATCATTGACCAAATTATTTCGCAAAAACAAAATGATCAACCATTGAAAATAAGAGTGATCGCATTGTGCTCCGGTTTAACGCTGAAGATTATTCTGCCGTCTATTCCGTCACCACTTATTCCGCCGTCTGGTTTCAAAAAAGAACCCTTCGGGGCTTTGACATGATAGTCCAGGCCCTTGAATTGGCAATCAACCTGGTGGTCGCCAATTTTCGTGAAAGGCAGATTCGCACCTTCTGCCACGCTTAGATCGAGAAACCAATCTGCTGCCCAACTTCCCTCCAGCTTCATCCTGATTTCCCGCTCGTTGATATCCATGATGAATTTTCCCTTAAAGGATTTTATGGGCCAGGATATATGCAATTGACCGGGCATGGAATCGCTTACGACCGGATCGCCTCCTTCTATGGCGATTTCTTTTCCTCCAACAATCGCCTTGAGCCTGATTCCTGCAATATTTTTGGAATCACTCCAAATATTCCCATCCATAAAAGGAAGGGTGTAAAAAGAACAGGCTTCCGAAGTGCCTTCCTTCGGCAGACCGTCGGAAAGATCTTCATTGAACAAATGAATATCACGAAAACGCAAAGTCCCATTTTCCCACAATAGATTCATCCTGAAGAACCGGCTATTGAACCATACCGTTTTCTTGTCGCTACCCTCTAAATCTTCCTTTACAGTTACGGATGTAGCAGGAGTAGTCTTGTATTGTTGCCGGAACCACTGCCCCGTCTGAGCCAACGTTTCCACTTTTATTTTCTTCTTATCCCTTAGCTCGGCAATCAAGGGCAGTTGGATACCGAATCCCTTCCCCATTTTTTTCCATGTAAAAGAATTCTCCTGCCCTGCCTGAACATAAGCGTATTCCATGCAGGCTCCTTCTTCAAACTGTTTGAAGTACCAGTGGACCCAGGCCGAATCGCCACCGCCTCCCTTATAAACCGGCTCCAACGTAACAACACCCTGGCTATTTGTTCCTATACCATCATCGTATTGTCGGACAGGATCACTTCCTAACATCCTGAAAATCGGGACCGGAATCTGATTTTCCTCATTTTGAGCCGGCATATAGGCATTTTTTATACTTGGATAGTACGCCTGGTTCCAATATCCACCCCACAAGGTGTAACCATCTGTGCCTATTTGGTCCTTGCAATTACACGAAGCGACAATACCGTATTTCCTATACATGTAGTTCAAAGTATATGCATCGATGAACCACGAACCGACCGATCTAGGATATGCTCCGTATATCCGTTTAAAATCATTCATGTAGACATCTACCAGTTTTTCCCGGTCGGATACCGAATAACCGGTTGAAAAATCCACCTTCGCCTCCCAGTCCCAGGGATAACGACCCCGCCATTTAAGACCGGCTTTCTCCACCAAAGGTTGTGGGATCTCCCACCAGGCCCCGATCTCAAGAGAATTACCCGGGTGATTTTTGAACAGTTTCTGGTAACGGGAATCCATCAAAGCATCGTATTGTAAAAGGAAAGTTCCCCCGAGTTTGTACTCGTCCATCATCCGCACCTGGCTAACAACGGTCTGGTAAAGAACGTCTTCCGTCATCCAATCGACCCTCGGTTCTAATAAACGAATGAAATTGACGATGTTGACGATCCTGGGGTGCTTTTGTTCGTTTGTCGGCTGTTCGTCCAGCGTATGCTCGTTTAGCGTATGTTCAATTATAATCTTCTCAGGCGGGTTAATGAAAGAAGTGACTAAACAAACAAGGATAGAAGCTATTCCGAAAGCAAGCAAACGGGCTACCCCGGCACGGCAGCATTTGATCA
>PLXD01000545.1 GCA_003151295.1 Chitinophagaceae bacterium
GTAATCCTTTGACCTATCGCTCGGCAGCGGACTCTCCGATATACAAATTGCTTTGAGCGGCCTCAGCAAGGGAATGTATTTCCTGAAGATCAGCAATACGGCTTCGGGGCTCTTACCTTCAAAAATTCGTATGGAACTAACTGGCATTCATCTGCAGCTGATCTCCGGCGGGGTTATCCGGTGAATATTCAATCGTCTAAGTAAGCGTGATTCAGTAGCTTTAAGACTGAATCGACGGTATATGCAATCTTTCTTTCTGACTTACAAATCTTCCCGCATCCATTATCTGAAGGGAGGCCATGGTAATAAATTATTGCTCTGTTTCCATGGCTACGGAAAAACGGCCGACTCTTTTGCATTCCTGGAAGCCTCCCTGGCAGAGGATTTCACCCTGCTGGCCATCGACCTCCCCTTTCATGGCAGGACGGAATGGAAGGAGGGTTTGTCATTCGGTATGGACTNNTGGACCAGCGGGAAAGACTCTAAGTTCTTTTTGCTTGGGTTCAGCCTGGGGGGGCGGATTGCGTTGAGTCTGCTGGAAAAGATGCCTGACAGGATCGAAAAAATAGTGTTGCTGGCTCCCGATGGATTAAGGGTGAATCCCTGGTATTGGCTGGCGACACAGAATCGTCCCGGCAACCGGATGTTCCGGTTCACGATGAAGCATCCCGGCTGGTTTTTTATCATTCTACGGACCGGGCACCTGTTCGGGCTGATCAATCTGAGCGTATATAAGTTCACCGCCAATTATATCAATGACCCGGCCGGCCGGGAGGATCTCTATCTGCGATGGACCACCCTCCGGAATTTCAGGCCCGGTATCTCCAACATTAAAGCCCTGATCCTGGAAAGGAAGATCTCCGTCAGGTTCCTGTATGGCTAATATGACCGCATCATCCCTTCCGAAAGAGGAGCGCAATTTTTGAAAAGCATCCCTTTCTACGGTAAATTGTTCATATTGCCTTCAGGGCACCATCTATTGCTGGAGAAATACCTGGGGCCGATACTCTCCGTGTTAAAGGATTAGTTGTTTTATATTTACCGATCCTTTTGTTTACGATTTCTTTTATTTACCGTTTCTTTAGATCTTCTGCCCGATGTTCATAATTGTTTTCATACTCCTTGCGCTGTTCGTCATTTACAGTATGCTGATAGAATACTACCGTAGAGCCTGGCTCGCCATTCCCCAATTCTCCCGGGACAGGAACCGCGAAGACAGAAGTCTCAAAAGTTGGAGTTCAGCAGGCTGGAGGGAGCCGGCCACCTCTATTTCCGTGATCATTCCGGCACGTAATGAGGAAAACAATATCCGCGCCTGTCTCGATTCCCTGTCCCTCCAATCCTATCCCAAAAAATTGTACCAGGTGATCGTAGTAGATGACCAATCGACCGATAATACCTGGAAACTGCTGCAAAGCAACCATTACCCTGACATGCATACGATGAGCCTGAAACTGGCCGACCATCTGCCGGCTAAAGGAACCGTCAGCGCGTATAAGAAATTCTCGATCGAAACCGGCATCGGTGCAGCCACAGGAGAACTGATCATCACCACCGATGCGGATTGCCGCTTCCATCCCGACTGGCTTCGAACGGTCGCCGGATTTTATGAAAGTACGGGAGCCCGTTTTATTGCCGCCCCCGTCAGGATCGATGCAGGACCTTCTTTTCTGGCCGTCTTCCAGACATTGGATTTTATCACCCTGCAAGGGATCACAGGCGCTGCAGTCTATAAAAAATTTCATTCCATGTGCAATGGCGCCAACCTGGCTTATCCCAAAAAAGTATTTTATGAAGTGGGCGGATATCGGGATATCGACCGGATCCCTTCAGGGGACGATATGCTGCTGATGCATAAGATCTACAAAAAATACCCGGAACAGGTGTTGTTCCTGAAAGACAAGCGGGCGATCGTTACCACACAGTCGGAAACAAGCTGGAAGGGTTTTTTCAACCAGCGGATCCGATGGGCCAGCAAGGCCGACAAGTATGACGACAAGAGGATCTTCGCCGTATTGTTGCTGGTATATCTTCTCAACGGGGTGTTTCCCATCCTGCTGCTGGCATCCTGCTGGAATCGTTGGTGGCTCCTTGTATTCTTCGTGCTGTTATTCCTGAAGACGGTGATCGAATATCCCTTTGTCCATGCAGTCGCCTCATTTTTTGACCAGCAGCGGCTATGCGTTTATTTTCCTTTATTGCAACCTTTTCATATCTTCTACACGGTAGGGATCGGTTGGCTGGGTAAATTCGGCAGCTACCGTTGGAAGGATCGAAAAATAAGTACATGAACAATCAAACTTACCAGATCGGGCTCCGCCTGCGAAGGAACAAGGGGGCCGTTTTCGGAATCATCCTGATCGGGCTCGCCGTCTTCATAGCAGTGGCGGCTCATTTCATTGCCCCGGATCCTTCTCCGGATGCGAACCGTATGATCGTGGAGATAGAAGGACGTAAACCGGGTTTTACCCAGCAGTTCCTCTGCGTTAAAAAGGAAAAACAGATAGAGCCGGTTTCTTTTATACAACGACTGCTCTCCGGTCGTGAAGACAGGTACCGGTTTATTCCTGTCAATAGCTATGAAAGAAAAGGGGACAGCCTGATCGTGCAGCAATTCATCGACGAAGGAGTGGAAGAAAGAGCAGCCTTCCTGCTCTCTTCCCTGCGTGGCGACGGCGACACATCCAAAGCAGTAGTGAGACAGACCTTTTACCTGGGCACGGATAAATACGGACGCGATATTTTAAGCAGGTTGCTGATCGGAGTAAGGGTCAGCCTGGCTGTGGGATCCATCACCGTACTCATATCCCTCAGCATCGGTGTGCTGTTAGGTGCATTAGCAGGCTATTTCGGTGGAAGGGTAGACAATGGGATCATGTGGTTTGTCAATGTGATCTGGAGCATTCCTACCCTGTTACTGGTCTTCGCCATCACTTTAATGCTGGGTAAGGGATTCTGGCAGGTGTTCATAGCCATCGGCCTCACGATGTGGGTAAATGTCGCAAGGATCATCCGCGGACAGGTATTGGCGGTACGTGAAAGAGAGTATGTGGAAGCGGCAAGAGCCCTTGGCTTCGGGGAAATCCGGATCATCGTGCGTCATATCCTGCCCAATGTGATGGGGCCCGTGCTGGTCGTAGCAGCTTCCAATTTTGCCTCCGCCATCGTGATCGAGGCGGGACTGAGCTTTCTGGGGATCGGGGTTCAACCGCCGCAACCAAGCTGGGGACTGATGATAAAAGAAAATTACAATTTTATCATTACGCACAATCCGATGTTAGCCCTGGCCCCGGGACTGGCGATCATGCTCCTGGTATTGGCCTTCAACCTGCTTGGAAATGGTTTGCGGGATGCGCTGGATATAAGGGACTAGGGATCGAAGGGGAAAGAGGGTTAACCGCGCGATAAATAATTGTGATGTTACTGTTTATTTGAGCGGAGAGCAGCACTTTCAATCTTTGAAAACCTGGACATTCCTGCTGAAACTTTCCTCCAGGGAGATCAGCGTTTCCGTACGTTCGATGCCTTTTATCTTCTGTAATTCATCGTGCAGCACAAACCTGAGCTGATTGATGTCCTTGCAAACTATCTCCGCAAACATGCTGTAATTGCCGGTTGTATAATTAAGTCGCACGATCTCCGGTATTTTTAGCAGATCTTTTGCAACGGTATCGTATAAGGAGCTTTTCTCAAGATAAATTCCGATAAAGGCAATTACATCATACCCCAATTGCTTCAGATCTACATGCAATTTAGTACCTTTAACTACCGATAGTTCCTGTAACTTCTTTATACGTACATGGATCGTACCCCCGGAAACGAATAACTTTTTACCTAATTCGGCATAGGAGATTTCCGCATTTTCCATCATCTCATGAATAATCTGCAGATCTAATTTGTCGAGATTTAATTTTCCGGCCATCTTGAATAGTTATTTTTAATTTTATCTACATTACAATACAAATATTTAAATAAATTTTAAAATATAAAAATTTTTCTTCGAAAAAACACAATAATATCGCCTATTCCTTTAATTTTGCCACATTCAAGCTCTTTGTTTTGTTTTCAAATTGTGGGATGATGGAATCCTTGGCAGACATGCCCTCTTGTCTCGGGGGTGGGGATCACGGGATAAACACAGTGTAATGCCGCTACGGTAGCCTGGCTATCGGAGCGACTGGGGTTGACCACCACTACATTGCGCTGTTGCTAACCGCTCCGTGGAGGTTCGAGTCCTCCTCCTACAGCTTTTATTTTTTATTGTGGAGTGATGAAATTTGGCAGACATGCCCTCTTGTCTCGGGGGTGGGGATCACGGAATAAACATAGTGTAATGCCGTCCGGGTAGCCTGGCTATCGGGGCGACTGGGGTTGACCACCACTACATTGCGCTACGGCTAACTGCCCCGTGGAGGTTCGAATCCTCCCTCTACAGCTCGACCTTTGTCGCAAAGGTTCCTATGTAAACCGACCCTTGGTTCATCTCTGTAAGAGATTGGCCTCTTGCTCATTCGGTGGCAGAGGCTTTTTTTGTAAAAGGCTACCTGGTATGTTTTATTTTTGCACCCTATGGGTCAAAAGAAATTAATTCGCTTCGAAGCGATCAAATCATTCCCGAATGTTTTGCAATACCCGGAAGGAATGGCCGGTAACTGGGCGGCTTTTTTCAAGAACGATAATCACCTCACCCTGGAGCTGGCCTGCGGCAAAGGAGAGTACACCGTGGGATTGGCACAAATGTATCCGCAACGCAACTTTCTCGGGGTAGACATGAAAGGCAACCGGCTCTATATCGGTGCAAAAAAATGCCTGGACGACAAAATAACCAATGCGGCTTTTCTGCGTACACATATCGACAAGATCGCTTCTTATTTTCGTAAGGGAGAAGTAGCGGAGATCTGGCTTACTTTTCCCGACCCTCAGCTTCGGAAGTCCAGAGCAACCCGGAGATTGACCCATCCTAAATTCATCCGTCTCTATCAGCGGATCCTGAAGCCTGGCGGCCGCATTCATTTGAAGACGGACTCTCCCGTGCTCTATCATTTTACGAAATGGGTAGCTGACATGTACCAACTGACGATTGTCGAAGATTCCGACGATATCCACGCAGGCCCTCAGAAAGAGGAACTGCAGATACGGACACATTACGAAAGCCTCGACATTGCGCAAAGCAAAAAGGTGCATTACCTTTGCCTTACCTTACCGGAAGGAGCGTTACCGGAGAGGGACGATGAACTGCTCGAAAAGATCAAAAACGAGGAACCTATACCTGCTGCAAGCCCTCGGCCTCCCCGCATGATAGCTCCATCCGGCAGGAATAAGGGACTGGAAGTGAAGAAGAACCGGGAAGCGAATGAGATACCGATAAAAGACACCGATGAAAGCGCTGATTGAAGGAGTCGATTTTTATTATAATGAGGAGGGGCTGATGGTCCTGACGGAGAAATATCACCTGGAAAGGGGCTATTGCTGCGGCAACGGGTGCAAGCATTGTCCCTTTGGATATGAAAGAGTCAGCGAGCCGCGTCGGTCACAATTAATCGAACAGCAACGAAAATAATGGCAACCTCCAAAAAGAAGAATAGCGCCGGCCTTAAGAACCGCCCGGCTGCAAAGAAGCCGGCAAAAAGCGGAAATACCGGCAAAAAGATTCCGGCAACCCGGACTTCACGCTCGCAAGGAAAGCCGTCAACTATCCGGGAAAAGCTGGCCGTCCTCAAGCCATCCGGCGGAAAAGACGATTCCTTTTTCGAGCTGGTGCACGAAGTTGCACGT
>PLXD01000334.1 GCA_003151295.1 Chitinophagaceae bacterium
CATATGACCTGGTCCTGGCGGGTTGCCTGTTCATGGGCGGCCTTTTTTTCCTGGGGCTGTTTATTTTCGGCCAGCACGACAAGACGACTCTGTATTTTTCGCTTTTCTGTATCTTATACAGCTATCGGATGGTCGGGACGGACTCTTATGTATTGCATACCCTTTTTCCCAGCCTTAACTGGTTTATAACCATCCGGATCGAATACCTGTCCCTTTCTTTAGGAGTCGCTCTATTCGCCAGCTATACCCGAAATCTATATCCCGATGATGCGCATCCGGTGATTATGAAGATCATGGTTTGGTTCTGCGTGGCCTTCAGCGCCCTCGTCCTGCTGACCCCTACGACCGTATTTACACAGTTCCTCCACTTTTTCNNCTGGGGGTCATGTTCTTATGTATCGCCTATGCCTTGTATGTCGACTTGCAGGCAGCCAGGAATAAGCGTAGCGGCTCCCTGTATGGACTCCTGAGCACAGCTGTTATGTTAGTGATCTCCCTGATGCTGAACCTGCATTATTTTGGTTTCATCCCACCCGTCAAAGGAATTATATTCATAGGATATATCTCTTTTTTCTTCTTGCAGTCCCTGTCTTTGTCACACCGGTTTGCCCATACCTTTCGGCAGGCGGCATTTCAGGCGCAACAAGGTCTCAGGGCCAAATCCGAGTTTCTGTCCACCATGTCGCATGAAATCCGGACTCCCCTGAATGCTGTGATCGGCATGACCCACCTTCTATTGAGAAACGAGCCGCGCAAGGATCAGGAAGAGGAATTGAGCGTGCTGCTCTTCTCTGCCAATAACCTTCTATCCATCGTAAATAATATTCTCGATTATAATAAAATCGAGGAAGGGAAAATAGGCTTCGAGCAAATACCCATAAATCTCGAGGCCATTGCCGCTAACATTGTGGCCGGCCTCAAACTCACCGCCAATGAAAAAGGCGTGGAATTGCTGATCAGAGTCGAAGGACACCCGGGCAGAAAACTGCTCGGTGATCCTACCCGCATCAGCCAGGTGATCACCAACCTGGTGCATAATGCCATTAAATTCACCCGGGAAGGATGGGTTCATTTATCCATCAGGCTCGATGACCTTATGGAAGAATCGGCGACCCTGACGATAAGTGTGGAAGACACCGGTATCGGCATCGCACCGGAAAAGCAACACATGATCTTCGACCGGTTCACACAAGCCGACTCTTCTACCTCCCGCAGCTATGGCGGCACGGGACTGGGGCTGGCCATCACCCGGAGAATACTCGAATTGCAGGGAGTGACCCTGCACCTGAAAAGTGAGCCGGGGAAAGGTTCGCTTTTCTATTTCACGCAGACTTTTCCTTTAAGTACGGAAAAGTCGGAAGAGCATCCCTATGAGCTCCTGGAGCCCCGTAAAAATCACCTGCCGGAAGGTCTCTTCATTCTGCTGGTAGAAGACAACCCCCTGAACGTTTTAGTGGCTCAGACCATCCTCGAAAATAGCGGAGTGACGGTTGACGTCGCTATCAATGGGCAGGAAGCCCTGGATCGACTGGATACCACCAGGCATCATCTGGTATTAATGGACCTGCATATGCCGGTAATGGATGGCTATGAAGCCACCGCCATCTTACGGAAAAGGGGCGAGACCGTGCCCATCATTGCGCTGACAGCCAGTACACCTACGGAAGTCGAAAGGCAGGCTTTGGCAGCCGGGTTGACCGACGTACTGGTCAAACCATTCAACCCCGACGATCTCTGCCGCATCATCCTGCAGCACCTCCAACCTGTCGCAATATCCCCGCACGCACACGATAAGGGGAGGGGTTAACCAATCGTTATCCAGTTGTTTACGCAGGGAGGTATTTTTCTGCGACTATCTATCTATGATAGAGTAGCCCCGGTAACATCGAAAATTTTTACACAGCTTCCGCTCAGTATCTACTCGTGTTTGCCTGTGAGTTTGTTCCAGACTCCTTTTGCCTTATCCGACAATTCATGTATTTTTTCAGACGCTTCATCCGAAACCTGGTGTATTTTCCCGGTCGCCTCCTCTAAAAGCTGATGGATTTTTTGAGCTGCATCGTCCTTGAGATGGTCCAATTTTTCTTTGGTCTCATCTGATTTCACCTTGTCCCAGGCTTCGCCGGCTTTTTGCTGGATCGTATCTGCGACTTCACAGGACTTAGTCTTTAATTCTTGCAGCTTTTCTGTAGCCTGTTCTTTTAATGCGTTGGCTTTATCTGCCAAAGACTGATTACTGTCTGACATAAAAATTTTTTAAATGATTAACTAAAAAGAGTCCGTTAAGAGCAGGGAGATGATGAGTAAAAGATTATCCTGTAACATAGGCTTTACAATTTAAAGTTTTCGGCCAAGAACTGAGGAATTTCTTGCACAAAGATTTCCCGTCATTCCCCATCGGCCGGAATCTCTCCGCTGTCCAGGTTAGAAAATCCCCTGAAACGGTGATTCATCCTGGCATCATTTTATATTAAATAAGAAGGAACTTCTAGTTAAACGTTAAAATGTGTTGTCATGCAAAATTCATTCAAATCCATTGCGGGATATACAGGTATTGTAACCTGCTTTTTATTACTGGCGGCTTGCCACACACCGGCTTCCCGTTCTGCTGTGGCAGGGGTTGATACAGCCTCCGGGATGAATACTGGGATTAATACGGCTACTGCGGCCGCTAATCGTTCCGGCGCTATCCAGGATACGACCAGCCTGAAAGGAATTTGGTTTCTGCAGAATGTGGCCGGCTCTTCCTTAACGAACCTTAAAACTGCCTATATCCGGTTTGATACGTCTAAAAGCAGCTTTACAGGCAGCACAGGCTGCAACACGATGAAAGGGGTCTTCTGGTTTAGCGACAATGATACCAGCCTCGTCTTCGGGGATCATTTCCTGGCCACTAAAATGGCCC
>PLXD01000555.1 GCA_003151295.1 Chitinophagaceae bacterium
GGTGTTGGGCATGAATGCGCAATATGATCTCGGGGATAATCAGGAATTGATCGGTGGCCTGTATTATAGGGCAGGGGACGCCGTGATCCCAATGATCGGCTTTGTGTATAAGAGTATTAAGCTGATGTTCACCTTTGACGTTACTACCTCTTCCCTGAACAGCGCTGATAATAGTCGCGGGGCCTGGGAATTTGCACTGATCAATGAGGGTATGTACAACCAATATAACGGCGACAAAAGGCAATCGCTCTGCCCGAGTTTTAAGAATTAATGCAATAATCGCGAAAGTTAAGAGTTCAAAAAGCTTAAGAGTTTTTTTAAGTTTCCCNNGGAGCGTCGTTTCTTGCTCCTTCTCGGCCGTAACCTTCGTTTCACTCGGTTACGACCCATCCGTTGGCTTGTTTCGGGGCCGGAGGGTGATCTATCAGGAATGAGGTGTAGAACCGGAGTCTTATACCACAGAGTGTGTCTTTAAACGGGACTATGCCCCAAAAGGTCGCCTTACGTCCGGAACCCGTTTACTCATACGAGATATAGCCCGGCAGAAACAGGCTACAATATCACGCTGATCAATCTCCGGAAGTACAGCGCCGGGTGCAAAAACCCCCTACGAGTGGCCATGGCGTCCGCCTGTAATATTTTACTTCTGTAAATGCCCGAATTATCGGAATTTTGTGCTAGTTAATATAGAATGGAAAAGCTATGGAGAAAGATTCAACAAAAGCCTATGGGAAGGCCCGGGCCCGGGCAGGAATCCCGGCAGAGAGGTTGGCGGAGTTTAGAAAGATCATTGGGGAAGAATATGTGTTAGCCGATGAATCTTCCCTAAGCGACTATTCCCATGATGAGACGGAGCATTTACATTACCTGCCGGACCTGGTTCTGAAACCCAGGACTGCGGAGGAGATCAGCGCGGTGATGCGGATCTGCCATCAATACAGGATACCGGTCACTCCCAGGGGGGCCGGCACCGGCCTGAGCGGCGGGGCTCTTCCCCAACTCGGTGGGGTCGTCCTCTCCATGGAAAGGATGAATTCGATCCTGAAGATCGATGAGCGAAACGGGCAGGTGATCACGGAGCCGGGTGTGATCACGGAAGTATTGCAAAATGCAGTAAAAGAGCGGGGGCTATTCTACCCCCCTGATCCCAGTAGCCGGGGCTCCTGTTTTATTGGAGGAAATATTGCCGAGAACAGCGGAGGACCGAAGGCGGTGAAATACGGGGTCGTGAAGGATTATGTCCTCAACCCCCAAATGGTATTGCCTACCGGGGAGATCATCTGGACGGGCGCCAATGTATTAAAAAATGCTACGGGATATAATCTTACCCAATTGGTAGTTGGCAGTGAAGGGACCCTGGGTATCGTCACGCAGATTGTCCTTAAACTGATCCCTTTGCCTGCACACGACCTGCTAATGTTGGTGCCCTTCCGCTCCTTAGAGAAGGCCGGAGAAGCGGTTGGAGCCATTTTTAGGGCGGGCTATACACCCAGCGCGCTGGAATTGGTCGAGATCGATGCGCTGATGATCACGCGTAAATTCGTCGACAGCGCGATCCCGGTTACAGCGGATATCGAAGCCCACCTGATCATAGAAGTGGATGGTAATCATCCCGAGACCCTCATGAAGGAAATGGAGGCGATCGCGGAGCTCCTGAGCGGATATGATATCGGGGAAGTGTATTTTGCGGACGATGCCAGGCAAAAGGAGGAATTGTGGAAATTGAGAAGAAGGGTCGCTGAAGCAGTGAAAATCGACGGCTATACGATTGAAGAGGATACCGTTGTGCCCCGGGCGGAGTTGCCGGCCCTGATACGCGGAGTAAAGGCGTTGGGTAAGCAATATGGCTTTCATGCGGTATGCTATGGCCATGCCGGGGATGGCAATCTCCATATCCGAATCAATAAAGAAGGAATTTCCAATAGCCAGGAGGATCCGGAGATAATCCGGAGTCTAAGGGCGCTTTTTCAACTCGTCAGGGACCTGGGTGGCACGATCAGCGGCGAACATGGTATCGGGCTGATCCAGAAAGAGTTTATGGATATCGTCTTCAGTGAAGTGCAGTTGAAGCTGATGCGCCAGATAAAAAAAGTATTTGACCCCGGTAATATTTTAAACGCCGGGAAGATATTTGATACGGAATAAAGATCGGCGGAAATCGCATCAGAATCGGTGAATGAAGACCGGTTCCGCGTTCCTGAATGTATCTTAACATTCTCTTTGTAACTCTTTCCTGTAGGTTTGTAAATTGAAAGAGTTAAAAGAGCCGACTTCATAACTCAACTTTTAAAATTCGTATGATGACAAAAAATGCATTTGTAGGCAATAGCATGGTAAAGAATTTCTTGTTGGCGATGGCAATCCTTATTGCCGGAATGCAGGAGGGCATGGCGCAGCATATGCGTGACCGGCCTAATACATATAGCGATGATAACGGCAGTGGTGAGACGGGCTTTAAAAAGGAAAACCTGTTCGTCGGTGGCGGCCTGAGCCTTGGATTCAGCGGCTATGATTTCAATGTCGGCGTCACTCCCGAGATCGGTTATTCGCTGAATAAGTACCTGGACGCAGGCGTCGTGGTCAATATAAATTATTATTCAGAACGGCCGGATCCGCAGCTCTACTATAACGATAATACCCGTTACCGGAGCTTTAACTATGGGGCCGGTGTTTTCGCGCGGTTTTGGCCCGTCAGGTTCTTATTCCTGCAGGTCCAGCCGGAGTATAATATCATCGAGTACAACACAAAATATATTCCGACCGGGGAGACTGCTACCGCTCAAACACAGGCAGCGAGTTTTCTTTTGGGAGTGGGATACGGGCAGCGGTTCATCGGTCAAAGTAGCTACTTTCTTTCCATTTCCTTCGATGCTTTGAATAATCCTGGTTCTCCTTATCGCGATCCTTATAGTGGGGTTGCATTACCCGTGATAAAGGCAGGATTCGATTTTTATCTGCATAAGAAAAGAGGATAAAGAAAAAGAGAGACGCCGTTAAACGATCTTATTAAAGATCTCGACTGGCGTCTCGCAGAAGAAAACCCTTTCTTCCATATGCTCGTAAAGGAATCCTTCTTTTTCCAGTTGCTTCATGTGATTGCGGAGATGATTGTAGAATCCGTCGCTGTTCAGAAAATAGATCTTTTTACTGTGAATCTTCAACTGGTTCCATGTCAGCATTTCAAACAATTCATCAAGGGTGCCGAAGCCGCCGGGAAGAACGATGGCTGCGTCGGAACGTTCGTACATCATCTTTTTTCGACTGTGCATATCCGGAACAATCGCGAGTTCCGACAGGTTCTTATGCTGGTGTTCCCATTCTATGAGAAATTGCGGGATAATGCCCATTACAGAACCGTCATTGGCCAGCGAAGCATCGGCAACCACACCCATTAGCCCTGTACTCCCTCCGCCATATACCATTTTCAGCTTCAGCATGGCTATCAGTTTTCCCAGTTCTGCTGCATGTTTTGCAAAAATCGGATTTTTGCCCGCCTTCGATCCGCAAAAGACCGCTACGGATTGGATATTCATAAGATTCATTGGTTCAAAATTCAAAATTTAAGCTTGTATTTCCTAATTTTCAGGATATTTTATGGGTTTTGAGGTTCTGTGAGTTTGAGGTTCTGTTCCCAATGTTTTATCAATTCTGTTTATTATGTCCCCTGTTCTGTTGTTCTCATTCGTGATCGGCTATTTTCTGGTATTACTTTGGGTCGCCTGGCGCACTTCGCGTAATTCGAATAATGAATCTTTTTTTATAGGCAATCGCAATTCCAACTGGATGCTGGTCGCCTTCGGTATGGTCGGCACCAGCCTCAGCGGAGTGACTTTTGTGAGTGTGCCTGGAACGGTAGGTGATTTCGCGGGGAATTCCTTTAAGGCTTTTGGTTATTTCCAGGTCGTGATCGGCAATTGGATCGGCCTGATGGTGATTGCTTTTGTTTTATTGCCCCTTTATTACCGTCTCAACCTGGTGTCCATATACAATTACCTGCATAGCCGCTTTGGGAACACTGCCTATAAGACGGGGTCCCTGTTTTTTATCATTTCCAGAACGGTGGGTGCTACTGCCCGCCTTTATCTTGTCATTAATGTGCTGCATATTTTTATTCTGAAAGAGCTGGGCGTTCCCTTTGCGCTGACCACTTTTATCATTCTCGTGATGATCCTTCTCTACACTTTCGAAGGGGGGGTGAAAACGATCGTTTATACCGATACTTTGCAGACCTCCTTCATGTTATTGGGGCTGGTGGTGTGTATCGTTTATATCATTCAGCATATGGGGATGTCCTTTGGTGGCGTGCTGCAGGCCCTGGATGAGAAGGGATATACCAGGATATTCAATACGGATTTTCAGAGTAAAGGCTTTTTTGTCAAGCAGATCATCGGGGGCATGTTCATTATGATTGCCATGACCGGCCTGGACCAGGAGATGATGCAGAAAAATATCAGTGTGAAGAACCTGAAGGACTCTCAGAAGAATGTACTCTCTTTCAGCGTGGTGATGGTGGTGGTCAATTTGCTGTTCCTGTTGCTGGGTGGATTGCTGTATCTCTTCATATTGCATAACGGGGCCGCTTATCACGACCAGCAGGTCATGCATAATGGAGTTGCTTCCGCAGGGCATCAGTTATTGCTGAATGGGCATAATGTGATTGGTGATGATCTGTTTCCCACGCTGGTTCTTCATTACCTGCCCAAAGCTGTTTCCATTATCTTTATCATTGCATTGATCTCTGCATTGTTTCCCAGTGCTGATGGGGCTTTGACGGCTCTGACTTCTTCGTTTTGCATTGACCTGCTGGACCTGAAAAATAAGCCCGGGCTGGGAGAGCAGCAAAAAAAGAGAACCCGGATGATGGTGCATATCAGTTTTGCTATCCTGTTCCTTTGCTGCATACTTTTCTTCAAGTGGATCGATAACAAATCGATTATCAATGTTATTCTTGACCTGGCGGGTTATACATACGGCCCTTTATTAGGCTTGTTTGCATTTGGGATCTTTACCAAACGGCAGTTGCCCGATAGCTGGAAGATAACTGCTATTTGCCTGCTGGCACCTACCAGTTGTTATTTCATCAGTCAACACGCAGCACATTGGTTTGGTGGCTTCCAGATCGGCATTGAGTTATTGCTCATCAATGGTATATTGACCTTCCTGGGGCTGTTAATCATCTCAAAAAAGCCTGTTCCCACAAACTAATTCAAATAGTTATTCGTTGTTTACCTTAGAAAGTTTCCCTAAACGATTACCGTATGAATGATACGATCAGATTGTCGAAGCAACGCAGATGGGCTGAATCCAAAGCGCACTCCAGTTGGCAGATCTTTAAAATAATGGCCG
>PLXD01000437.1 GCA_003151295.1 Chitinophagaceae bacterium
GGCGGCAGGGGTGCCGAGGGAGGTCAATAAGAAGCTCCTTTTCAATTTCTTGACGATCGGATACACGCAAAACCCCGGGGACAGCTCCGAGACCTTCTATTCAGGCATCTCGAAACTTCCTTCCCGTTCCTTTCTTGTCTACGACGCCGTTGCCGGCCAGGCTGAGCAGGAAATTTACTGGGACCTGGAATTGGGGAATACAAGAACGATCGGCGAGGAAGATGCGATCGGACAGTTCCGTGAGCTGCTATATCGTTCCGTGGAAAGAAGACTCAGAAGCGATGCCCCGCTTGGCGCCAGTCTGAGCGGCGGATTGGACAGCTCCTCCATTGTAGCTGCCGCCCTCGGGCAGGAAGTGTCGGGGAATAGACTTCAAAGCTTCTCCGCGGTGTTCCCGGGCTTCGAAAAGGACGAATCCGCATTCATACAGGCTGTAACCGGCCGCTTCCCGATCAGCAATCAACAGGTCGTTCCCACGGCAGATGGCCTTATCCGTGAATTCGAGAAACTGGCAAAGCACCAGGAAGAGCCTTTTATCTCTTCAAGCATCTATGCCCAATTCAAAGTATATGAACTGGGCAGCAAGGCAGGCATGAAGGTGATGCTGGATGGACAGGGCGCCGACGAACTGCTGGCAGGCTATCACAAATATTATCCCTGGTATTGGCAGGAACTGTATAGCTCCGACAGGAGCGCATTCAGGCGGGAGTTACAAGCTGCAAGAACCCTGGGGATCCGCAACGAATGGTCGTGGAAAAACAAGCTGGCCGCCATCCTCCCGGATTATACCGGTATATGGCTCACCAGGCAACGGGCATCCGGCCAGAGAAAGAATAAGGATCTCACGGAAAGATTTATCGATGAATCGGGAACATCCTATTACCAGGTCCCTCATTTTAAAAAACTGGATGGTGTTCTCTATTACAATATGTTCATGAACGGGCTGGAAGAACTACTGCGTTATGCAGATCGCAATTCGATGGCACATGGGGTAGAGGTAAGATTGCCGTTTTTAAATCATGAACTGATCGAATTCGTATTCTCCCTGCCGTCTCATTTCAAGATCCGGGAAGGCTGGACAAAATGGCTATTGCGAAAAACCATGGAGCCCACTCTCCCATCTGTAATCACCTGGCGTAAAGACAAAACGGGTTATGAACCTCCGCAGCAGCAGTGGATGCAACATCCCACCCTGGTAGAATATGTACACGAAGCTAAAAAGACCCTGGTCGGGGAATCGATCCTGCGGCCTGAAGTGCTGGACAAAAAAAATCAGCCGCTGGATGCCCACGCGGCCGATAATTATGATTGGAGGCAACTGGTTAGTTTTGCCTGCCTGTTCAGTAAATAAAATGATCACTGGGCTGCTTTCTTGAATTTCTCAAACCGGGGCGCGGTATGGGTGTTCACATTTGCGTTGGTATTGGCGAAGGAAGTCGCGCCAAGAGTGAGCAGGCAAAATAAAACGGGCAGACTCTGTTTCCAAGCCGTTCTGGCACCTTTCAGCGGGGGAGGTTACGTTTTTGTTAAACTACAATTGCGGTTTTCGACAGGTTCAATTTGCGGGTAATACAAACGTCTGTAACTTCGGTATATGAAACTTTCTACCAGACTGATCCACGGAGGCATAGAACCCGATCCGACCACCGGCGCCATCATGACCCCGATCTATCAAACTTCGACCTATGTGCAATCCGCGCCCGGCAAACACAAGGGATATGAATACGCCCGTTCGCAGAATCCGACACGTACCGTATTGGAAAATGCCCTGGCCGGGATCGAGAACGGGAAATACGGGCTTTGTTTCAGCAGTGGGGTGGCGGCCACCGATGCAGTGATCAAATTATTGGAGCCAGGCGACGAGGTGATCGCCGCCAATGACATGTATGGGGGAACCTACAGGTTATTCACTAAAATATTCGGGAAATTCGGGATCCGATTCCATTTCGTGGATATGCAGGATCTGGATAATATCCGGGCGGTGATCAACCCTCATACGAAATTGATATGGACGGAAACACCGACCAATCCGCTGATGAACATTATCGATATCGCCGGAGTCGCTACGATCGCCAAACAACATTCGGTGCTTTTGTGTGTGGATAATACTTTTGCCTCTCCCTATCTGCAGAATCCTTTGGACCTGGGAGCCGACCTGGTACTGCATTCGGCTACCAAATACCTTGGAGGTCATAGTGACGTGATCCATGGCTGCCTGGTGATGAATGATGCAGACCTGCGGGAAAAATTATATTTTATCCAGAAGAGTTGCGGCGCTGTGCCGGGGCCCCAGGATTGTTTCCTGGTCCTTCGCGGCCTGAAGACCCTGCATGTGCGCATGGACAGGCATTGCCAGAACGGGGTAACGATCGCTCATTTCCTGCGCCATCATCCGAAAGTCGGAAAAGTATACTGGTGCGGGTTCGAGGACCATCCTGCCTATGCGATCGCCAAAAAGCAAATGCGCGGTTTTGGCGGCATGATGAGCTTTACGCTGAAAGATGAAAGTCCCGAAAACACTACCCGGGTATTGTCCTCTACCAAACTATTCGCCCTGGCAGAGAGCCTGGGAGGGGTAGAATCACTGATCAATCATCCGGCGAGCATGACCCATGCTTCCATACCCCGTGAAGAAAGGATAAAGAACGGGCTGGAAGATTCTTTGATCCGTCTCAGCATCGGCATTGAAGATGCGGACGACCTCATCGCGGACCTGGAACAGGCTTTTCAAACAAAGTAATTACCGTGGCCGTTTCAAATATATCGACAAATATAACGACCGGCATTATTTGCACTTATATGAATAAAATAAATGAGAAATAAAATTGAAATTGGATTTAACAGAGATTAAGGAATTTTTAGATGAAAAGGCAGACCAATATAATACTGCCGATTTTATTAACGATGACCCCATCAGTATTCCGCACAGATACTCTTTGAAAGAGGACATAGAAATTTCCGGCTTTTTAGCTGCAACCATCGCTTGGGGCAATAGAAAATCTATCGTAAAGAATGGACATCGGATGATGGATTTAATGGACAATTCGCCCTATGACTTCGTCATGTCGCATTCCGACTACGAACTTAAAAGATTTAAAAACTTCGTCCATAGAACCTTTAATCATATCGACCTTGGCTATTTTATAAAAGCATTAAAACATATCTATAAAAATAAGGGGGGGATGGAGAACATCTTTAAGGCTCATTCCTCAGGAGATTCCATTCAACCTGCTATCCATCAATTCAAAATGTTGTTTTTTGAATTGCCGCATCCTTCCAGGACACTAAAGCATGTATCGGACCCTTTAAGCGGTTCTGCGGCAAAAAGATTGAATATGTATCTGAGATGGCTTGTCAGAAAGGATAAACGTGGGGTAGATTTTGGAATTTGGAAATCTATAAATTCCAGTCAGCTATCCTGCCCATTGGATATTCATTCCGGCAACACAGCACGAAAGCTCGGCCTGTTATCCAGGATACAAAATGATGCCAGAGCTGTAAAAGAACTTGATACTAAATTAAGGCTGCTTGATGCTAAAGATCCTGTCAGGTATGATTTTGCCCTTTTTGGTTTAGGTGTTTTTGAAAAATTTTAGCACATACCGGTAAATTTTGAAAAAATGATCATCATGGATAACCCCGAATACCGGTCAGCACTTATCAGGGATCTAAACGGAACGTACGGACTGGCCATGGCCGAACACCTGTCGGCCGGGCAGCTGGAAGGCCTGTTGGCAGACAAGTTGAATACCCTGATCCGGGATGATTTCAATGGCCTGGTCGGGCTCCTTTACCGCATCGATATCANNAAATAAGGGGACAGATGCCGGAAAGATCATTGCCCGGCTCATTATCGACCGTCAGCTTCAAAAGATCGAATCCCGGAGGACCTATAAAAAAAACAATCAGACCGAAAATGAATGTGGTGAAGAAAAATGGTGAAGTTCCTGCCCTGCGGGTTCTGCAGCCTGGAGAGCCTCTATCTTTTATACATCAGTTCCTGCACCTTTTCCTTGTCCTCCTTCTCCTTCTTCAGATCGAACATAGTCCCGAAAACGCGGTCCCAGAGGGTGCAGCTCACCCCAAATCCCTTATTAGCATCTTTGTAATGATGCAGGTGATGGTTCCGCCAAAGGGGCTTCATCCATTTGAAAGGAGGGTTCCAGGCGTGAATGGCATAGTGTACGCTCCCATAGAGCAGGTAACCAAGCATAAAGCCGGACCAGAAACTAAAAACATTATTTCCAATGAACAGGAACATCAGCAGGAAGATAAAGGAAGAAATAATCAGGCTAGGCACAGGAGGCATAAAAAGACGTTCCTTATCGCGGGGAAACTGGTGGTGATTCCCATGCATGACATAAACGATCTTTTGAGCGCGTTCGCTCTCGGCGGCCCAATGGAAGGCGAATCGATGCATCAGGTACTCGAAAAAAGTCCAGAAGAACATACCGGCCAGGAAAGTAAGGGCAACCCTGGGCACCGGAAATTCCAGCTTCGTTCCGCTATAATATAGCAAATAGCTGATGATCGGGATATACATTCCCCAAATCACCAATGGATGGGTCTTGGTCAGCATTTCCAGGTAATAATTCTTGAACAACTGCGCTTGGCCTTTATTATGTATTTTTTCGAATTTCATCGTAAGTTCTTGTTTTCGTGGATGATCGATCACGGCGACAAAAATACGAAGAACCTTGCTAAAAGAGGCATATTGGTTGGGATGATATAAAATAATGGATTTCAAGTCTTTATAAATCGAACTAGGCAATGGTGGGTCAACCAAAAACGGTCGTTCGTCAGCAATAGCGCCGGCAAGAATCCCGACAGGAAGTTTTGGATATAGGGAAAGGGCAAGTAGAACAGCGTTAATCAAGCAGAACGGAGATAATATTGCCATATCTTTGAGACCCATCCTTAAGATCTGCTTTGCAGGAAGTTTACAGGAAGTTTTATTAAACCGGGTGGTTCTAACGGA
>PLXD01000137.1 GCA_003151295.1 Chitinophagaceae bacterium
GGGTGGTGGGAATGCCCAGGAAAGGCCCTATATGTTGAAACGAAGGACTATTGTCTTGTTCTGTTCCTGTGGTGTGCTCATGCTCTGAATATTTATCCCGCAAAATTAGCGTTCTTTCCTATCAGGCCACCGGCAAACCATGGGGTAAATTATTTATCTTCATGGGCCCGTTTACTCATTTATCAAATTATCAAATTGACCTTTATGGAAAGGAGAACCGTCACCCTCTTTTTTTTGATCTTATTCCTGGCGGTATTCATCAACTCGTCGAGCCCGGCACAAACAAAGCCGGCTTCCCCCGATTTTCCGGATCGGGTCGACGGGGATTATGTGATCGACCGGTTTCCCTTCCGGAGCGGTGATGTTACGCTTCCTGCACTAAAGATCCATTATACCACATTTGGAAATCCGTTAAAGGATAATAGCGGCAAAGTAACGAATGCCATACTCATCATGCATGGCACCGGCAGTAATAGCCAGGGTTTTTTAGGGCGGTCATTCGCGGGCTTGTTATTCGGTTCCGGTCAGTTGCTGGACGCCTCGAAATATTATATCATTCTGCCCGACGGGATCGGTCACGGGAAATCCGGTAAACCCAGCGACGGGCTGCACATGCGGTTCCCAAAATATAATTATGACGACATGGTGCTTGCCAATTATCGCTTGCTGACGGAACACCTGGGCGTCAATCATCTGCGCCTCGTGATGGGAACCTCCATGGGCGGCATGCATACCTGGGTATGGGGATATACTTATCCTGATTTTATGGATGCTTTATTACCTCTTGCGACTTTGCCGGTAGCCATCGCGGGCAGGAACCGGATGATGCGAAAAATGGCGATCAACCTGATCGAAATGGATCCTGCCTGGAATAACGGAGAGTATAGCGCCGAACCTTCAATAGGCCTTATGGGCGCAGGATCTTCCCTGTTCTTCATGAATAGCAGCCCCCTTCAGCTGCAGAAACGAGCTCCTACCAGGGAGCTATCGGATAAATTGGCGGACGCGATGCAAAAAGGATATGCTTCCATGGACGCGAATGACCTGATCTACCAGCTCGATGCGTCCAGGGATTATGATCCGTCGCCGCACCTGGCAAAAATAAAGGCGCCGTTACTGGCCATCAATTCTGCCGACGACCAGATCAATCCGGCTGAACTGGGCATCATGGAGCGGGAAATAAAGAATGTTGAAAAAGGAAGGTTTATATTATTGCCCATCACGGATAAGACACAAGGCCATGGCACCAACTCGCTTCCTGCTATCTGGGGTGATTACCTCCGGGAGCTGCTTTCGGTCAGCAAACCGAAGTAAACAGGACTATTAATTTAAGCGGGCTGCATTAATTGTTGTTTCCCAAAACTTGGTTTAACTTAGGAAGATGATAAGAAATGCGTTTATTATTGTCTTAATGCTTACTGTCTTAATGCTGGGGATCGTCACACAGAAGGCGTATTGTCAAGCGCAGCAAGACAGTATTTCCATTGGGAGTAATGCATCGGCAGGCCATTTTTTGAAAATGAGGGGATTCAGCTTGTACTATGAAGTCTATGGGAAGGGAGAACCCCTGTTGTTTATCCATGGGAACGGCGGTTCTATAAACAACTTTAGTAACCAGATACCCTATTTTTCCAGGCAATACAAGGTGATTGCAGTAGATAGCCGTGCGCAGGGCAAATCGGTCGATGACCATGACTCTTTATCTTTTGAAATGATGGCGGACGATTTTAATGCGCTGCTTGACACACTGAGACTGGATAGCTGCTATGTGATCGGGTGGAGTGATGGAGGTATCAACGGCTTGCTACTGGCTATACGTCATCCGGAAAAAGTTAAGAAACTCGCAATTACAGGGGCCAATCTCTGGCCGGATACTACGGGATTAACTCCTTTTGTATATAATCTTATTAAAAACGGCAGTGCTGAATTGCGGAAGAAAACACAGACGATAGAAGTAAAAAGGGAGCTGAAATTATCGGACCTGGACCTTTATCAACCGAATATAAAAGCTGAGGAACTGCATGCTGTAAAATGCCCGACCCTTGTGATCGGCGGAGATCATGATGCGATCCCGGTGCCGCATACGGTGTTGATTNNTTAAGAAAGAACAATTTAATGCCATTGTTGGTGAATTTTTCAGGAAACCTTATCGCAGAATCGAAGGCGCCGATACTTTTCGATAAGGGAGTACATTTCGATACAGGAGTAAATCGTACATCCATTGCACGTATACGGTACACTTCTTATTTTAAACGAAGTATAACATATTGATAATCATTATTTTATCAAATCGGCATGTAATTCGCTTTAAAAGTATTACCGAAAAGAAATCCGCATGTTTAAAAATTATTTCAAGACCGCTTTCCGGAGTCTTTGGAAGAGCAAGGCCTTCAGCGCGATCAATATCGTCGGACTTGCCATCGGCATGGCTGCTTTCATTTTCATCATGCTTTTCGTAACCTATGAGAAGAGCTTTGATAATCTTCATACCAAGAATATCTATCGCCTGAATGAAGTACAGAAATTCGAGGGCATGCTGTCTTACCAGAAAGTCGGGTTGTCAATGTTCCCAATGGGACCTACCCTGAAGGATGAATTTCCAGAAATAAAAAATTTTACCCGGATCAGTTGGCAGGAAAAAGTGCAGATGACTTACGGGGATACAAGGGTCTACATGCCCTCTATGTATTTCGTGGATTCCAATTTCCTGCAGCTATTCGATTTTCCCCTGCTGAGGGGTGACCGGAAGACAGCATTGCAGCAGCCGAATAGCGTAGTTTTGACGGAATCGGGCGCTGAGAAATTGTTTGGAAAGGGGAATCCTATTGGTAAAACCGTCATGCATTACGGGAATGATACCTTACAATTCGTGGTGACAGGCATCCTGAAGGATGTCCCCACCAATTCGCAATTCCAGTTCGAAGGTCTTTTTTCCTTTAACACGATTTACAAACCGGAGTGTNNAGGTAATTGGCTGGATACCTACTTCGAATTGGAGCCGGGTACCCATTCGGCGGCCCTGGAGAAAAAATTCCCGGGCTACCTGAAGAAATACCTGGCGAGGAATGATGACTGGAAAATGTATGAGCTGTTCCTGCTTCCTCTTAGAAGCATCCATGCGGGCTCTTCCGATATCGGCCTGGATTATATTAATTTTCAAAAATTCGACAAGAAATACACCCAATTATTTTTTGTGATTGCGCTGATCGTGTTATTGATCGCCTGCATCAATTT
>PLXD01000279.1 GCA_003151295.1 Chitinophagaceae bacterium
CTCCTCCCCGCTCTCTCGGATGACCAACAGGACCGTGACCGATTCTTCGAATCCCTGAAAGAGTTGCAAAACCGGCAAAAAGAATCCTGGGTAATCACGGCCCTCGGCTATCTCCATCACCCTTTGCGTACAGGGGCCTCGGAGAAATACCTTCGGGAAAGTCTTGAGTGGCTGGAACAAATCCATGCAACAGGCGGCGTATTCTTCCCACAAAGCTGGCTGCAGGCCTGCCTGGGTTATTATAGCAGCCCTTCCGCCGCCTTCGTCGTGCAGCAGTTCCTGCATGACCACCCCGGATATGACCGAAGATTGAAGGAGAAGATCCTTCAGTCGTCAGATAACCTGTTCAGGGCCGTAAAACTCAGTCAGCGGAAAACTCAATAAGCAAAAGACTGCTATGTAAGTGTTTCTTTCTATATCCTAACGTCAAAACAATTGCCAATATGAAACGTCAATCATTCAAAAACCAATCATCCGCATCATCCGCCGAAGTGCGCTCTGCAAGTGTGATCTCTGCTCTAATGTTTTTTGCAGTAATGTTCTTTGCCGTAATAGGCACACCCTCCTGTTCAAAAATGGGCAGCGTCAAAGTGTTGATGAATTTCGACGACGCTACTTCCTGGAACACCACGACACCCTTTAACACTTATAATAGGACCAGGTTGACCTACCTGCAATTCGCCATATTCGTTAATAATTAAATTACACCAACCTGATCAAAGCATTCGGGAGCTATTTCGGGCCCCTGTCATCCAATAGCACGAGCACGATCTAAACGGCCGGCATTTACGACGGCGCCAAGGCGGGTAATGCGAGCGTAAACCATTACCGGTAAGAGTATGCCAGTAACCAAATATAAGATTGTCAGGAACTTCGCAGGATATCCTGTTCAAAAGCTTTGAAGCCTGCTGCAATGGATGCTTCTTTATATCGGCAAAGAGAAAGAGCAAGTATCAAAATCGAAAAATCCATGAAAAATCCAGTAGATTTTGCCGGGTTTCATTTTTCAAATACCACCGCATCCGGCAAAGCCCCCAGACCGGTCAGTATCCCTGATAGGACCAATATCATCGGCTCCGGCCCGCAGATATAAAAATGTCTTCCGAAATCTTTCACCCGCTGCTTCAAAAAGGCCTCATCGATGGTTCCCTTCGTATAACCTTCTCCGCTTCCATTGGTTAGAATAAACTCCACATTGCCTCCGAGCATGGTCCTGAGTTCCTGCTCATCAATGACATCCGCCGAAGTCTTATTGGAAAAGAACAATGTATTGCCTTGTAATTTTTCCTCTTTATGCAACTGGTGCAGAATCGCCAGGAAAGGCGTGATCCCTGCTCCGCCGGCAATGAAATAGCCCGGCCCCTTGTATTCGATCGCGCCCCATACATCACGGAGCACCAACTCGTCGCCCGGCGCCAACTGATGCAACTGATCGGTGACGCCATGATGATCGGGATAACGTTTGATGGTGAACTCCAGGTAAGGATCTTCCTTCAGGGAGGTGAAAGTGAATGGCCTTTTTTCGTCACGCCATAACGGCTTGTTGATGGAGATCTGCGTTGCCTGGCCGGGAATAAATGTATAACCCGCCGGCTTCTCCAACCGAAAGCGCCGGACATTGTGCGCCACTTCCTGAATCGATATTATTTTTACAATAAGTTCCATACCGGATATTTATTGCGAATTTCCTGATTTATGGTGGATTTCACCGGATTGTTAATATTTTCAAAATCCTGTTATCGCCGGAAATTTAACAGCCATTTTCTCTCTATCTTTTCATCCGTTCATTCTGTCTTTTCAGTTGTCGGATGGATCTTACCATTACAAAATTTGCTTGACCTTCTTTGTCCTAATGCAAATTTTGTAATGGTAAGATTCGTCCGCTCATAAACCCGCAACATGCAAAAAGGTCTGCTCCCCTTATCATTTTTTTTAAGTGTCATATTTGCCCTCCTGTTCATCGGATCGTGCTCAAAAAAAAGGAGCCCTTCGGTTGATTTTCATACAGGGCTAACCATCCTGAAAGAATTCGACAGGAGCAGGAAATTCGATACTACATCCGATGCAAAAGCAGCCTTCTATTTCAGGCCGGTAAAAATAGACGTTTTCTACCCTTCCGCCGAGAAGCCTGTCCGCCAGGCGCTGACCTATGGCGACCTCATGGACCAGTATGAGCAACGAATGAATTACAATACCCCGATCGATACCTGCAAAAAAACGAGCCAGATCCTGGCCGGCAGCACTGCAGAATACCTGCACGTCGAAAGCACTTCGAAAATACTCAGATACAGAATGGATATCTACGAAGGGCTGAAGTTTCCCGCTAAAAGATCGCCCCTGATCATCTATGCCGCCGGTATGAATGGCAGCAGCTGGGAGAATCCCGTTCTTTTCGACAGCCTGGCAAAGCGGGGATATGTAATCGCAGCTATCAGTTCGGTGGGGAAATACCCCGGTTATATGACGGAGGCCATCGATGTGAACGAACAGGTCGGGGATATCCTGTTCGCCAAAAATACCATGAGCGCGCTGCCTTTTATCGATACGGCCCGGATCGGGCTTTTAAGCTGGAGCCTGGGAGGCACCTCTGCGACCAAAGCCACCATGCTATCCCATGACTTCAAGGCATTACTCTCCTTAGACGGAACGGAGATCCATTATTATGGCATCGACACGGCCTGGGATCGCTGGTACAAACAGAGCCGGCAAATACCACCCTTCGAACCCGAACAGATCACCACCCCCTACCTGTACCTGAGCAGCGAACATCCGGCTGGATTCGATTCCATCTACCTGCTCCCGCAATACGTGCATTCGAAAGACAAATACTTCCTTATACTGAACAAATCGATCCACGAGGATTTCTCTTCCATGGTCACCGTTGCTAAAGCCGTCTCTCCCGAACTGGTGGATATCGACAGCGCGCGGCATGCCGTGATTTGCAGCCTCGCCGGCACCTTTTTCGATCAATACCTGAAACAACAGGATGAACAACAACCCGAAACGATTACGACCCGCGAGTATATACAGCAGCTGCTGACCGAAAGGCCGGCTTCTTTTGATACCGCTTATCCGCACAAATGAAGGCTCGGATATGGGAATTTATTTCTAATTTTGACCCTTCATAACAAATTAACAACTTGTCTTCCACTAAAAAAGTATCTATTTGGCTCAGGCTATTTTCAGTCGAATTAGCTGCGGCCACCTGCCTGTTTTTACTCTCCGTCCTTATTTTCGGAACGATGGTCAGCCAGAGCGTATTTGCCAAAAAGGACTTCTTTGACAGTAGGGCCTTTGACTTTTTCAGCGGATTCCGCACCGATGAACATACCCGGATCGCCTTGTTCATCACTTTTTTTGGCACCGGTGGGTTTCTGATCCCGGCATACCTGTTAATCGGCTTTTTCCTTTGGAGGAGGGGAAAGAAGAAATATGCCATCCAGAACGTAGTGATCGCCCTGGTCAGCTTGTTATTGGGCCTTCTGTTGAAAGAAGTATTCAGACGCGACCGGCCCGGGCCGCCCAACCTTGACGGCGCTGGCGGTTACAGCTTCCCCAGCGGACATTCCTTGGGCGCCTTTACCTTTAGCGGGCTCATGATCTACCTCATTTGGAAAAGCAACCTTTCGGCGGTATCCAAATGGATTTTCTCCCTGTTACTATTTGGATTCGCCTTGCTGATCGCCATGAGCCGGATCTACCTGCATGTACACTTCGCCACCGATACGATCGGCAGTTTCTTGCTGGCCCTGATATGGCTATCTCTTTCTTTCATCTGCATGCAATTCATCGAGGAAAGAATACTATATAAAAAGTAAGCAATTTGCATTATGCTAAAGGTCTTATCATACCAGGTTTCAGATAGTATCGACATCAAATCATTCAGGGCTTCTTTCAAAGAGGACATCTATCATTCCGATGCGGACGAACTTTTCTACAATACAGGCCAGGAAACCTTGGTGTATGTATTTAAATACGGCGTAGTGTGTTTCCTGAACTATACAGAACGGGAAACACATTCGTATCTTGAGAAGATCACTCCTTTTTGCAAGAATCTCTTTGACCCGAAACTCAGTGAAGAGTTCGAGGTGGATACCAATTCCCGGGAAAATAAGTTCGGTTATAACAAAATCGAGATCATCAATTCGGATATTGAAACGCTCCGCCTGATCATGCTCAATGTATCCCAATCAGTAGCCCTGGACTATTATTCCGAACAAACAAACAGGCTGCAGGAAGAAACCAGTTATCATATCCAGAACCTGGAAAGGAAAGGAAGACTGGACATATCGGGAACCAACCTGAAAAAGTTTATCGGAAAGACCCTGAATCTTAAAAATCGCATTTCCGAAAACCTCTATATTTTCGATTCGCCGCCCGAGGCCTGGGAAAACGAGAATCTGAATAAGATCGACCTGGAATTAAAGCGCACTTTCGACCTGCAGGAAAGATTCCGGGACATCCGGGAAGGTTTGGAGATTGTCAAGGAGAACCTGGAATTATTCAAGGACCTCCTGCAGTACAGGAACAGCACTTTCCTCGAATGGATCATCATCATCCTGGTCTTCCTGGAAGTATTGAACCTGTTGATCGATAAGTTCTTTAAATAGCACCGGTTTTAATACCGGCGATCGGCGTTCCTGTAAAAGCCTCAATCTGTAATAAAGGACAGATGGGCATTCCTGTATTTGGAAAGTAATACCTGCTGACGGAGATTTTTGAAAGATTCATAAGGCCCCTTGGTAGCGAACATATTGATCAGCCACGCCGGAACGGAGCCGCCCGGATCTGTTTCCATGACGTATTCTATCCGTAAAGTGCCGGCATCTACCGGCGTAACGGTCCAGATCGCTTTCAAAACCGGGACACGGACAATGGAAGGATAGCAGGGACTAAAACCAGGTGTACAGAGGGCCGCCATCGTCATGACCCGGGTAACACGATCCTGGCTGATCTTGAGATGAACGACAAGGTCCCGGTTGGCGACCGGCCAGGGCGCATTGATCTCGTTGTAAAAATACAGTTCGGAATCGCTGATACGTTGCAATAGGTAAGAAGATTTCGTGCTATATTGCCATTGCACATGATCATCTGCGTCCAGCATCACTGACGCCAATTCTGACAATCGTGCACTGATAGTGAATTCCGCCTTTATTTCATTGAATTTTGAATGGTCGCTGTTCCTGCTATATACCCTGATACCGTCTTTGTCCTTTTTCAAATTCCAATCAGACTGGGCAAAGGATACGAACCGGATTAGCAACAAAATGAATAATACAAACCATTTTTTCTTCATGACAACAATAAGANNCTACTAATTACCATCTGATTACCTGTCATGAATAAGCCTTTGGAAGAGGCCATAACAGAAATAATTTTCCGGGTTCCGCTTTAAAATATGAATTTTAACCCGGCTAACCTCCTTATTACATGTTGTATATCCATTGGAATATTGACCCTGAGATCTTTCGGATCGGCGGTTTCGCACTACGTTACTACTCGCTGGGATTCTTACTGGCCTTCGGTTTCAGTTATAGGATCATGAAGTCTTTTTTCATAAAGGAAGCTATCCCGATCGGCCTTTTGGAAAAGCTGACCGTCTACATCTTCCTGGCTACGCTGATCGGGGCCAGGCTGGGACATTGCTTTTTTTATGACTGGGCCTATTTTAAACATCATCCCCTGGAAATTATCAGCCCGGTAAGCATAAATAACGGACATCTCGAATTCACCGGCTTTCAGGGATTGGCCAGTCATGGAGCGGCATTGGGCATTCTTACGGCGGTCCTGCTATGGTGCAGGAAATATTCGAAACCTCCTTTCTGGGTGTTGGACAGGCTCGCCCTCGTCATACCCATCGCCGCATTTTTTGTACGGATCGGAAATCTGTTCAATTCGGAAATCATCGGGAAACCCACCACCGTGCCCTTTGCCTTCGTGTTTGAACGGGTAGACAATATACCCCGGCATCCGGCCCAATTGTATGAGGCCCTGTCCTACCTGCTCCTGGCAGGGGTCCTGCACAGGATTTATCGGAAAAATTCCTGGAGAGAGAATGGGTTCCTGTTTGGCCTGTTCCTGGCGGGACTTTTCAGCATCCGTTTTATCATTGAATTTGTAAAGGAGGATCAGGAAGCCTTTGAAAGCCATTTATGGCTGAACATGGGTCAATTGCTGAGTATTCCTTTCATCCTGGCAGGTTTTCTGCTGGCCTTCTATAAAAGAAAGAGAAAAGAAAGGCTGTTGCCTGAATAATTCTTTTGTTTTCTCCGACCGGCCTTTTCTATTTCACTTCCAGTTCATGCCGATAGCGTTTCAATGCGCCGAGGATATTCCGGACTATTTCCCGCTGCCCCCTATCGCTGTTGAGGTATCGTTCTTCTTCTTTATTGCTGAGATAACCCGTTTCAATCAATATGCTGGGCATCGCAGTGGCTTCCAGTACTTTTATTCCCACCCCTCTTTGCCGTACTCCCCAGGTCTTACGCCCGGTCTTTGCAAATTGTTCCTCGACAAGGGTTGCCAGCAACGCACTGTTGTTGAAATATTTCTTCTCATACAATTCAGCGCGGATCCTGGCCTCCGGCCCTTCGAAGGCCCCTACTTCCGTGCTATCCTCTACATCTTTCGAGTCTGCTTCTCTCTGATCGATAGCATCTCCCTTTGTACCGCTTCTGTCGGCCTTCCAGACAAAGGTGGTAGCGCCTATGGTGGTATTTTTTATCCAAAAGGATTTATACACGGGCACGTCTACGATTTTTTTCCTTTTCAGCTTTCCCTTACCGACGTATTCCGTCCTTTTCCGATACCCGGTTATACGCTTTTCATAATATCCGCCGGGCGGTTTGACGGTGGCATTACAATGTATCGAAATAAAAAGATCGCCTTTTGACTCGTTGGCAATCTGGGCCCGGTTATAGATACCTTCTTTTGTCGTAGAGGCATTTCCGGGCAAAATATCGGTGGTCCGCGTGTAGACAATTTTCGTACCGGGGAATTCCTTTTTGATCGCCGCTCCCAATTTCAACGTGATCGCCAGGGTAACATTCTTCTCCCGTGACATCAATCCCAAAGTACCCGGATCCAATCCTCCATGCCCGGGGTCAAGAACGATGGTGTGCAGAAGGAGGGGCTTCTGTCTAAAGTGTCTAAAGAGATGGGTATTAAAAGATACCCCGGAAAGGGCGATTACCGCCATTATCAGTCCCATTGATTTTTTTTTAGTCATATAAATAAATGGTACGATAATCGACAACATTTTATTAACCAATTCTATGAAATACTACAGATCGCTTTGAGAAATAAGTTTAGTCATAAGGCGAAGGGCTCACGGCCGTCCATCCGCCATCGATCACAAGGGTCTGCCCGGTGATATGTCCGGCGGGGCCCGATACCAGGAAAGCAGCCGCTGCCGCGATATCCGAGACCATTGCCGGACGGCCCATTGGAGTGATGGAAGACCATGTCTTTTCATATTGCCCGTCTTCCGCGGTCCGTTCCGTGAGTGTGGCGCCCGGGGCTATGGCGTTGACCGTGATCCTGTAAGCGGACAGTTCTATCACGAGGTTTTTCGCGAGCATCTCCAGGGCAGCTTTGGTCATACTGTAAGCGGCCAGGTTCTTATGGGCCTGGTGACCGGTTACGGAAGACATGAAAAGGATCCGTCCTCCCCTGCCCTGCCTGATCATTGTCTTTGCGGCGGCCTGTGCCAGGAAAAAGCTGCCCCCGAGATTGGTGGTCATCACCCGGTCAAACGCTTCCCGGGTATATTCCAGGAAAGGACCGAATAAAGTGATACCCGCATTAGCGATCACGATGGTGAGTGCGCCGAACCGGGCAGTTGCCGTATCGATCATTGTTTGTATGAAGGCAGGATCGGCCGCATCGCCTCCCAGGCCAAAGCAATTCCCGTATTGCGTGTCGATAGCCTTGGCCGATTCTTCCGCCAGCGTGGTATCAATATCATTCAACAGCACTGCTACCCCATTTTCCGCGAGTTGCCGGCAGATCTCGAAACCGATTCCCTGACCAGCCCCTGTTACGATCGCCACCTGCCTGCCATTATTCTGTGAAGCCATCTATGATTGGTTTAATTTTTAATCCAATGATCACGTGCTGAATCTTTTTCCTTAACTCAATGTGAATCCCTTGTCACTTCACTACCCGATCCGCCTTTCAGAAAATCGAGATCGGCACCCATATCCGCCTGCTCCACATGTCGGATATAGAGTTGCGTATAGCCTCTGTCAGCTATTGGCGGCAGCGGTTTCCATGCCTTTCTCCGCTGCTGCAGTTCCCCATCGGGAACATGCAGGATCAGCAGCCGGCCGGTGACGTCGAGTTCGATCCGGTCTCCACTCTTTATGAGTGCGAAATTGCCTCCCAGTGCCGCTTCCGGGGAAGCATGCAGGATCACGGTCCCGAATCCGGTCCCGCTCATTCTCCCATCCGAGATGCGGACCATATCTTTGATCCCCTTTGCCAGTAATTTGGAAGGCAGGCCCATATTACCGACCTCAGGCATCCCGGGGTATCCACGAGGGCCAACATTTTTTAAAACCAGGATACTTGTCTCATCGACCTCGAGAGCCGGGTCGTCGATCCGTGCCTTGTAGTCTTCGATACTTTCAAATACGACCGCCAGGCCCGTATGCCGCATCAGGGCAGGGCTGGCGGCGGAGGGCTTGATGACCGCCCCATTCTCGCAGAGATTGCCCTTCAGCACGACAACGCCGGAATGGGTGTTAAAGGGCCGATCCACCGTCGAAACGACTTCGGGATTGTAGCAGGGCGCATTCTTATAATTTTCACCGATGGTGCGGCCGTTGACCGTGACACAATCGGTATGCAGGCAGTCGCCGAGTGCGGCCATGACCGCTTCCAGCCCACCCGCATAGTAAAGGTCTTCCATAAAATACTGCCCGGATGGCTGCAGGTTCGCTATCAGGGGAATGCCCTCGGAAAAGGTATCAAAATCTTGCAGGTCGAGGGGAGTTCCGATCCTGCCGGCGATCGCCAGCAGGTGAATCACAAAATTAGTGGACCCGCCAATGGCAGCATTGATCCGTATGGCATTCTCGAAAGCTTTACGGGTAAGTACATGCGATAAAAGCCGTTGATCCTTTACCATCCGGACGATCTCGGAGCCCGAATGGTGTGCCAGCACTTTACGCGCCGAATCTGGCGCCGGTATAGCCGCATTACCCGGCAGGGAGAGACCCAAAGCCTCTACCATACAGGCCATGGTGGATGCGGTACCCATTACGGCGCAATGACCGTCGCTCCGGCACATACCTGCTTCTG
>PLXD01000340.1 GCA_003151295.1 Chitinophagaceae bacterium
TGATCGCCACCGAGTTGGATGCGTAGGAGAATAGGATGTGAAGGGGCTCCATCGCTTTTTTCATGCCAAAATAAGTTCCCGCCGGGTATAGGTAATAGTCATAGGTATGCCAGATCAGGCCCGGCCATGGGTTACTCAGCATCCACTGCACCACCCCGGTAGCCGTATTGTATTTGTACAGGCCATAAGCCTCCATCATCGCCCTATGCGCTTCATAGTTTTGGGCCTGCGCCTTGGCCGCATAATTTTTTATCGAACCATAAGGCCCGTAACGCATACCCAGGGCCTTGTTGAAAATATCCGTCGAGGCGAAAAAATCAGTACCCGAGTGGTAATGCCAATCCGACGACGATGAAAAGGACGGGGATGAAAGGGACGAGGATGAAAAAGAAGACGATGAAAAAGAAGATGCAGATAAAGAGTCCGCCGGAATAAATTTGATCAGGCTTTCATAGGGAGGTATCGACGGACCCGGCGAAATTTCCGTGGCAAAACTCCAGACTCCGCCAAATTTATGTGTCGCGTCCGTTTCCCAATAGACCGGGGGCACCCATTCGTAAGGTCCCAGCATTTTCACTCCGCTGAACCCCGAGACCTTGGATTTACGGCCATCTGCCGTAGCGATCACCGGGTTGGGCCATTTCAGGGATTTTTCTATATCCAGGTAGGTTCTTTCCAGCGTCGTGTCTGTCGGCGGCATATCGCTGCCGTTGAGCCATACCATCAGGCTCGCCTTATTGCGCAGCCAATACATTACACTGCTGTCCGATGCTATCGCCACGGCACGCTCCGCAGCATCCCAATGTTCCGGATGCTGCCAGGCCCCGCAGCACATCCATCCCGTCATCACCAGCAGGCCATATTTATCACAGAGTTCGTAAAAATGGTTGTCCTCCAGTTTGCCTTCGGAGCGGATGACATTCATGTTCATATCCCGCACCAGCTTTATTTCCTGTTCCTGCCGTTGTTCGGAGCGACGCTGGAACATATCCGGAGACCAGGCCGCACCCCTGAGCATGATCGGCCGGCCGTTGATGATAAATTCCCTCGACTCATCATTGATCAGCCTCGAGTCCATTTCCCGTATGCCAAAATTTTCAGCCACTCTATTGCTCAGTGCGCGATCCACGATCACCGATAGCTCAATATGGTTGAGTAGCGGTTTGCCATATTGCCAGGGCCACCAGACACGAGGGTCTTTAATATTCAACTGCGGAAAACCATCAGGCTCCCAGCTTACATCCCTTGACTCCAACGGCTTCAGGTGGATCTTCTTTTTAAAATGAATGCTGCCGTTAATAGTGCCCTTAATAACCGCGTCCTCCTCCGCATTTTCATAATTGATTACCCGTGCATCCACACTCAAATGAGCCACCGTAAGAGCCGGAAGGTCAAAATGCGTCGTCACCAGTGGGTATTCAACACCCACTTTGTCGTACGTTATGATTTCGACGTCATTTACAATTCCCCCGTTATAATCCGGCGGATAGGGTATCCAGTCAGCATAATCGATCGCCAGGTCGCCCCCGTCCTTATTCGGAAGAAAGGGCCTGGTAATTTGAAGGGCCAGCACATTAACCCTGCCGGGACGGATGTATTTCGTGATGTCCAGTTCAATGATCCTGAAAGGCCCTTTTACCTGCGTCGAGTCAGCCACCTTCATTCCGTTTAGCCAGACATTGGCCGTATAATTGATACCGTGCAATTTCAGTATGATATGTCTTCCTGCTACTGCCTGCGGCAAAGCCAGTTCCCGACGAAACCACCAGTCTTTATCCAATTTCGGATCGCTTAATTTTTCCAGGTTTTGCCCCATGAACGGATCGAAAGGATAAACCTTGTTCGCCAGTAATCCACCAATGATCGTCGTAGGGACGCTAACAGAATACCAGCCCTTTGTATCGCAGGCTTCCGATGAAATGCGCGCTCCTCCGGAAGAGTCTGTCACCCCGGATTGCATTCTCCAATCGTCTTTCAACAGCCATTTCTGCAGTGTATTGGCCAGCGTATTGGTCTTCTTATTCGCCGGTGTAGCGGCGGCCTTCGTAGTGATTTGAGAAGGGACCTTAGGAGAAGACTGTGAAAAGCAGGGGCTCTCTGCCAGACACAGCCCAAGACCCAATATGGCAAATAGGTTCGTCTTTTTCATCATATTTGGTGTTTTTCATCCCGTACATGGCCTTATGGTTGGCCTTACGGTCGCGCTAAGCCACCTAAAATTAGGCTTATCAGTAATAAATACACGGCAAATAATATATTTTTCAAATCTTATATCCCGGGCCTTTGATAAACCTGCCCGGCGTGGCCCTACTCATTGGAAATCACTTAACAGGATTTTAACACATCGTAAGCAGCGCACTCGTTATTGTTAACGTAACCTTTTATGGAGATAATTGTTCCCATCAAATCAAAAATTCAGCGCATACGGTACAATTCTACGCACAGGTATTCCAACGACGAGCAGGCGCATCTGGTCATTAGGTTATACCTGATTATTATCACCTAAAATTATACATATGAGTAAGCTACTTACGAGCGGCAATATTATTTGCCTGTTGACTGTTTTGAGTCTGGGCATTGTCTCCTGCAGCAAGGAATTATCCAGGTCATCAAGTTCTTCCACAGCCACAACTACTTCGACCAGCTCCATGTCATCGACGATCGCAGTGGCAGTGGATTCATCGGCATCCGGTACGGACTCCGTTTATATCATTCAGCCTTGTGCAAATGGCTATTACAGGGATTCGATCGCGTCCTCCGCGTTGCCGGCCGGCATCACTTCCTACCTGGATTCCGCCTATTCAGGGTTTAGCTTTCTGAAAAGCTATGTCATTAAGGATAGTGGGGGTACTGTAGGAGGATATGCGGTCATTGTATCCTATAATGGCAAGCCGGTGGGCCTGTTATTCAATGCATCCGGTGTCCTGGTCAGGGTATTGGAGCAACGTCAGTCCGGGGACCTGAACGGGAATGGCTGGCATGAAGGAGGCCGTTATGGTAACCGGGATGGCCGGCAAAAGGATACGGTCGCGATAAGTGCTTTGCCTCCGGCCATTACATCCTATTTCATGACCGATTACCCGGGAGACACTTTATTGAAGGCTTTCAAGAACTATGACAGCAGCTACCTGGTGATCTCCAGGGACAGTGGAGTGATCTATGGGACCGTGTTTACCACAAAAGGGACATTTGTGAAGCGGGTAGTCCTGGCAGCTCCGGCCGCGGAGATCGCTTCTGTTGCACAGACTGCCCTGCCTTCCACAACGCTCTCTTACCTGACGACCACTTATCCAAACTATGTATTTGAGAAGGAATACTCGTTGGTATCGGGCAGCTCGGTGCTGGAATACCTGGTGGTCATCGATGCGAACAATACAAAATATGCGCTGCTATTCGATGGGTCCGGGGCATTCCTATCGGCCCGTACGATATGGTAAACGCGAAACAGAATGGTAGCCAATGAATATCTCTTATCAAGTGGAGATATTTTATAGGTTCATGCCGCCGGAAACTTCGATACGTTGGGCGTTTATCCACCTGGCTTCCTCCGTGCATAAGAAGGCGACAACACCCCCGCCAAAATCGGTTTCGATGGCGCCGGGAGCTACCGTGTTGACGGCAATGCCCCGGGAACCGAGTTCTTTGGCCTGGTAGCGGGTCAAGGTTTCAATGGCCCCTTTCATAACGGCATAGGCCGCATAGCCGGGCGTACTGAAACGGGGCAGGCCGGTAGACAGATTGACGATGCGGCCGCCATCGTTTATCAAGGCCAGCGCTTTCTGGGTCAGAAAAAACACTCCTTTGAAGTGAACATTCACCAACTGGTCAAACAGCTCTTCCGTGGTTTCGGCAAAAGAAGCATGAATGCCGATGCCTGCATTGTTCACGAGGAAGTCAAAACGGCTGGCGCCAAAATGGTCTTTCAGGACGGCGCTTATACGGGTAAAAAAAGCCTCGAAAGTTTTTGTATTGCCTATATCGAGTTGTAAAGCGGCCGCTTTTTGACCGGCCTTTTCAATGTCAGCCACTACGGCGAGGGCCTCTTCTTAACGCGAATGAGTACTGACGCGAATTATTTAATAACGAATGATTTACGAATGTAAAGATAGGCAGAGAAGGGGGAATGCCATTTGCAGGCCAGGCTATAGGCGACAAATAAGCTACAGGTCTTGTAGTTTGGATTAAGGGATCAACTATCCAAGTGACCGAATACGCCCTTTTTATAATCTTCTATCGCTTGTTCGATCTCTTCGGGAGTATTCATGACAAAATTGTCTTTCGCGGCAACGGGTTCGGTGATGGGTTCAGCCGATAGGAACAGCACCTGCGTATCTTCTTCCGCCGTTATGATGATCTCATCATTTTCTTTTTCGAAGACGACGAGGTTATATTGGGTTACTGTTTCGCAATTGATGGTGATGGCTCCTTTGATCACATAGAGTAAGGTCCAATAGCCGGGCGTCGCCGTAAACTGGACTCTTTTTCCTTTTGCTATATCCCCGACGATGGAGATAACGGATGTGAAGCTCTTTAAAGGACCGGTTTTATCATCATAAGAGCCGCTTGCCAACCGGAGGTTTACTCCTTCCTGCTGTAATACGGGCGGCTGCATGGCGCAGGTCGCCGATTGATAGGCGGGTTCATCCCATTTATGAGCAGTGGGCACGTTTATCCATAGCTGTATCAGCTCTTGTATGCCGCCTTTTTGTAAGAGTTCGGGGGTGGGTCCTTCGCTATGCAGGAGCCCCCGGCCTGCAAACATCCATTGGGTGTCCCCGGCATGGATAGTTTTCTCGTGGCCGGCGCTGTCTTTATGATAACCGGCTCCCTGCAACTGGAAAGTTACGGGTGCAAAGCCGCGATGCGGGTGGGGGTGTATCCGCAATTGCCCGCCTGGAGCTATTTCTTCCGGCCCGAGATGGTGCAGTACAATAAAGGGATTGGCGAAACGGAAATCCTTATGCGGCAGGGGCTGGCGGACCCTCTCCTCCGCCGTGATCTGCTTCATTCTGCCTGCGAGGATATGTTCGATTTTCTTTTGCATATGAGTTGAAATATCGAGGTGATGATCTTGTGAATGCGCTATTGTCGATGTTGAGGCTGCTTGATTTATCAATGGGTTTTTGACAACGTCTTCCTTTTAATCCAGCACACCGTACTTGCCGGATTGGAAATCCCTGATGGCCTGGACGATCTCTTCCTGCGTGTTCATTACAAAGGGCCCATAGCTGACAATCGGTTCATTCAGCGGCTCCCCGCTCAGCAGCAATAAGACCGTGTCTTCATTTGCCTTGATGTCAATTTCTTCTCCTTCGTTGCTGAACAGGACGAAATTGTGTTCGGCTGCTTTTTGCCCGTTGATGTTGGCGCTGCCATTGATTACCAATATAGCCGTGTTGTACCCGGCTGGTAAAGTGGTGTGGGTGGAGGCGCCTTTTTTCAATTTTATATCGAATACGTTCACCGGTGAATAGGTTTGCGCCGGGCCGGAAATTCCATTATAGGCACCTGCGATCACATTGACGACACCCTGGTTTTCCGGTAATTCCAGCTTGCCCATTTGATTTTTCGTGATTGCCTGGTAATGGGGCTGGGTCTGTTTATGTTTTTTGGGAAGGTTGACCCAGAGCTGGACCATTTCGAAGGTGCCGCCTTTTTTGGAGTATTCCTTTTCATGGTATTCTTTGTGCAGGATACCTGCACCAGCCGTCATCCACTGTACGTCACCGGGGTTTATGATGCCGCTGTTTCCTGCGCTGTCGTGATGGGCCACACTGCCTTTGTAAGAGATGGTCACGGTTTCGAAGCCTTTGTGCGGGTGAACATCCACTCCCCTCAAATGTTCCGACGGGGGGAAGTCGACTTCCGCATTAAAATCCAGCAATAAAAAAGGGCTGATCCGTTGTTGGGGAACATTCGCGCCCGGTATGTAATTATACACCCTGAAACCATCGCCTACCATACCTGGAGCGGCAGGTTGAGGTATTATTTTTTCGATTATTTTGTTCATGACTAATTCCTTTTGCTTTTGTATAGCAAATGTACATTCATAAAATGCCAGGAGAAATAAGGTAGGTTAAGCGGGAAACTTAAGGTAGGTTAAGTGGGTGAGTAGTCAGTGGTGAGGGGGTGCATTGAGCATTTTGCTCAGAAACTCCGGTGTAACGCCGATATAGGAGGCGACCTGTTTTTGGGGCAGGCATTCGGTAAGAGAGGGATATTGCCGGCAAAATTGGGCATAACGTTCCCGTGCAGGAAGGCTCAGGTTACTGATCAGGCGGTCCTGGTAAGCGATCACCGAGTTTTCGGCCAATATCCTGAAGAGGCGTTCGAATTTCGGAAGGATGCTATAGAGTTTATCGAGGTCGGATTTCCATAACCATACAATCTCGCTATCCTCAAGGGCATCGATGTATAATCTTCCGGGCTGCTGGTTTACCACGCTGTACATATCGCCGATCCACCAGCCCGGCGGGGCAAACTGGATCACATGTTCGAAACCGTTTTTATCCAGGGAATAGCTCCGCAGGAGACCGCTCATCACAAAAGCCGGGCCTTTACTCACCTCTCCTTCCTGGTTAAGAAATTGTTTCTTCCTGATCTTTTTGAAATTCAAGAGGGAAGTGAAATACGACTGTTCGTCTTCCGTAAGCGTGATATGCCTGGACACATGATCGAGTAAAAGGCTGTAATTCATTTTTTAAAGTTAGCAATAAGCGCAATTCTCCCCTAAAATTGTCGCTTTTATACCCCTGCTTACCGGCCAGCTCATTGTAGGAAGGCAGGGAAACCACTACGAGGGCGACCTCCCTAAAGTGATCCGCATACTGTGTGCGCAGTGCTTGACCCAGGGGTATCGCGATCGTCTGGCCCGTGTAGACGCCTTGGTTAGAAGTTTCCGTGATCATCACCTGATATTAATGGTAGCGTAGCCCTGATTTCTGCGCAA
>PLXD01000668.1 GCA_003151295.1 Chitinophagaceae bacterium
CCACCCGGCTATTGGTCGTACCGTCGCAACTGCTCAGATGGATCCTGACCGGCATTTTCTGGTTTGGCTGGATGGAGTCGGTAAGGTTCGTATAGTTCGCGTAGGTCGTGCAGCCGGCAGGATTCGCATTTTTAAAATTCCCCAGGACCACCGTGTCGATACGGGTGCCTGCGCTGTTGAGGGCGGCAGAACTGCAATAGCTGGCGCCGCCTACTCCGCTTACCAGCAGGGAATAGGCCTGTGATCCTCGTGCCAGGGTGCCTTTATGGGTGATATTAAGAATATAGGTTTGGCCGGGTGTAGCATTCTTTACGACGATCTTCTCCACATTGTTCAGCGTGTCGTCCCCCGTGGTAGCGGGATTACCCGGATTATTGCGGTCCAGGATATAGGGTTTCCAGGTGGTCGTCCCCTGCGTGATGCGCAGATCGAGGTCATTGACCAGCATCCTTGTGGGATTGTTCAGCAGATTGGTCGTAACGGGGGTACCGGGAGGGTCCGTCCAGCTGATCGTGGCTACCAGGTCTCCCTTTCCCGAGGCCACTACCGGGAGGGTGAACACGCTGTCAACGGTGCTATTGGTCAGGACCTTCTCATAGATCAGTTGATCGGTATTCTTTGAAGTGATGACGGCTGCCGCTTTTTGCATATCCACCAGTCCCCATCCGTAGATATAGTCCGGTCCGTCCGCTATCCCCGCCTCATCGGCGGTATGGATGATGAGGCCTTTCAGGGTCGCCGAACGCATCAGGGAGTCGTTATGCAGTTTTGCATAGTATTCCTGCAGTAAGAACAGGGAGCCGGAAGCGGCGGGCGTAGCCATGGAGGTCCCGCTTAAGACTGCATAGGAGGAATCGGAAGCGCCTACACAGGACAGTACGTTCACCCCGTCGGTCACCACATCGGGCTTGATGCGGCCGTCATCTGTAGGGCCTAAACTGCTGAAATCCGCGATGCTGACATCGCCGACACTGGAATATCCCCCGGGGATCGGGTTCACGGCGCCGAGGGTCAGGATGTTCTTGGCGCAACCGTTGGTAGAGATGATATCATACCCGTCATTGTTGCTGATGCCGGCGGGCCTGGCCCCGGCGTCAACCATGGTATTGTTTTGATTAAAACGCCAGTAGTCGGTCCCTACAGCAGGTCCGTTCTCCGAGCGGTTGTTTCCGGCCGCTTTTACGATCAGGTATTGGGGGGCGTTATAGGCGATGGAATCCCATATCTGAGAGTTGGAATCGTAATTACCGAACTTATAGTCGGCGGTATCCCCGTAATTGCCCCAGAATTCCCAGCGGTTTGGGCTGGCATCGGTATTGTAATTCCATCCGGCGGTATACCCATAGGAGTGGTTGGATAAGAGCAGGCCGGAAGCCGCGCCCATCATCTCCGAGTTGTCATTATTAAAATCATAGGCTTTTAACAACTGGGCCCCAAAGGACATGCCTTTTACCAGTGGGTTGACCCCGGTGGCGATCATCGTGCCGGCCACATGGGTCGAATGGTCGCTGATCGTGGAAGCATTGTCCTCCTGGGTGACCCTACCCGTCAATTCCACGTGGGTCGGACGGGGTTTGGCTTCATCCCAGATGGCTAATTTTCCTTGCAGGATAGCGGAAGACCCGTTCAGGTTCAGTCCCGTGCTTCCGCCGGGCCAAAGCAGGTTGGTATGGATGGTGGCGGCAGAAATGATATTGTCATTCACGCAAATATATAAGGGATTCCCTTTGCTATCCACCCCGTGCAGCACGGCAACATTGCCATGCCTGTTTTTTACCGTCAGGGGCCAGCCTTTTTGCCTGGCCAGGGATAAAAGCAAATGCTGGATCGTTTTTTCATTTTGGGCAGTCAGCCGGCTGGCTTGTTCGAGGATAGACTTATTCGTTGTGGTCTGGGACAGGGCAGGGATACTGAAGGTCGATAAAAATAGCAGCGTTAAGGGTACAATCCAATTCTTTTGCATAGTCATAATTTATATAACGTCTTCCCCGGCTAATTTCTTGCGGTAGCCCCGATAACCAGGCCGACTGTGCCGACGAAAGCGGTCGTTTCAGCCGCTAGTTACCTTTTCTTTATTATTTCCTGAAGAAAAATACGTTTTTTAGGAAGGGCCAGTTGCCTTCGCTAATATAAAACTCTCGCCATCCCTCGTCTTCCGCATATAAAACTGTTAAATCGCATCACTGTCTTGAAATCGCAGTATCTTTGCGGCCTCGATGAATAGTGAGGTCTTATCAGGCTTGTTTTCGAATTCCCCCCGCCTTTTTCAACTGGCGGACAGGCTCACCTTGTCCGAACCCCAGAAAATCTATTGTAAAAATCTGCAGGGAGGGGCGCCGGCATTCCTGGTCAGTTCCGTTTTTCGACATGCCATAACCAGCCAGTTGAATCATATTATCGTCTGCGAAGATGCAGAAATGGCGGCTTACCTGCATAATTCCGTCGAAAATCTGACCGGCGGCCTGGATATCTTCTACTTTCCTTCTTCCTTCAAGAATAAAAAAAATTACAAACTGCTGAACAGCAGCCATGTCATGTTGCGCACCGAAGCGCTGACGAAATGGAGTGCAGGGGGCAATAAAAAAATAATATTTACTTACCCCGAGGCCCTTTTCGAGAAAGTAGTGCTTCCGGAGACCCTTTCGGGGAATATCATATATATAAAGGCAGGGGACACGATCGATGTGAATGGACTGATCCAAAAATTTGTGGACTATGGGTTTGACCGCACGGATTTTGTATATGAGCCCGGCCAGTTCGCGCTAAGAGGAGGTATTCTCGATATTTATTCTTTCGGAAATGAGAAGCCTTACCGGGTGGAATTATTCGGCAACGATGTCGATTCCATACGGATCTTCGATCCGGAAACACAGCTTAGCGAACGGAGGTTATTGCAGGTGAGTATCATACCCAATGTAGACAACCACTTTGACAGCGGACGGAAGGTCTCCCTGTTTGATTTTATTCCCGGTAATACGGTGATCTGGATGCAGGATTGGGACTTTACAAAACAGCGGTTAATGACCCTGGAAGAAGAGCTTGGTCTCTTCCTCGAAGGGGGCTGGCCGGGAGGGGGTCCGCAAACCGGTGCAGCAGCCGCCCTTCCGGGGAAAGGCTTTTCAAAGGCATCGGCCGGTCGCGAAGCCGCGGACGATGAGGAGCGGCTGGAGAAGAAAGAGGTCAGTCGGGATGAGTTTATCACAGCGGCGGCTGTCGAAGCATCTCTGCAACAATTCCACCTGGTAGAATTTGGCGCGCGTCTCAC
>PLXD01000134.1 GCA_003151295.1 Chitinophagaceae bacterium
CGATAATTTTAGCCTTAAAAGAAATAAGCCATGAAAGCCGGAGCCGGAATGTTTTTTTTATTGGTGATCCATGCCGTCGCCTATTCTCAAAGTACGGCTCCCCAAATATCCCGTTACCACCCACGGGATCTGTTCCCCGCACTCTCCCTTTTACCGGCTGGCAATCCCTACCGGGCTGCTACCGGAGAACCGGGACCCGCCTATTGGCAAAACCGGGCGGATTATACGATCGACGCCGTTTTGGACGATGCGCACCATCTAATAAAAGGAACGATGACTCTCTCCTATACCAATCACAGCCCCCACAGCCTTCCTTATATCTGGCTTCAACTCGATCAGAATGCGTTTAAACCGCATTCCCGGGGACTTGATGCAAAGCTGTTCGTCGATAGCAATGAAACCAAGGAAAAAAAACCTTTCGAAGGGGGCTATATCATCCGCTCCATCGAAAGGATTAAGGGCAAGAACGAGCCTTCTTCTTTTGTTCCGGCAGTCGATTGGCTGATCGATGATACCCGCATGCAAATACGTTTGTCAAAACCACTGGAGCCGGGAGCCGTGATCAGGCTTCGGATCGTCTACAGTTATACCATCCCCCGCTATTTTTACAATGCCGACTTCGGGGTCAATCGGACGGACATCCTTCCTACACCCGATGGAGATATTTATTCAATTGCCCAATGGTATCCCCGTCTTTGCGTATTGGATGATGCGGAAGGGTGGAATACGCTTCCCTATTTAGGGAACGGGGAATTCTACCTGGAATATGGCGATTTCAACGTGAATATTACGCTGCCATCTGCCTACATCGTATCAGCTTCGGGAGAGTTGCTGAACCCGGAGGAGGTTTTGACTCGCCCGGAGCGGCAGCGTTGGAAAGAGGCCCATAACAGCGTCCGGAAAGTATTCATCCGGACCGCGGAGGAGGTCCACGATCCCGCTTCAAGACCTTCAAAGCCTCTCTGCACCTGGAAATTCAGGATCCGGAATGCCCGCGATTTTGCCTGGACAGCTTCCAAATCCTTTATCTGGGAAGGCATACGGATTGACCTGCCCGGTGGGAAAAAGGCCCTGGGCGAATCCCTCTATCCTGTCGGATCGAAAGAGCCAGGATCCTGGGAACGTTCCAGCGAATATGTCAAATTCACGATCGAGTATTTTTCTGAAAAATGGTTCCCCTACCCTTATCCCTGTGCTGTGAACGTAGCATCCAATCTCAGCGGCATGGAATATCCCGGCATCGTATTCTGCGGTCCGGACAGGAGCGGGAATTCATTTTGGAGAGTGACAAACCACGAACTGGGCCATACCTGGTTCCCCATGATCGTAGGCAGCAACGAGCGCAAGTATGCCTGGATGGATGAAGGCTTTAATATTTTTATCGATCATATGGCCAGTAAATCGTTTAATAATAGCGAGTTCGAGGGGTATGGCCTTGTGGACGATTACCTGCAGGATTACTACGCCGATAGTCTGCCTCCTATCCTTACCCGCCCGGACGGGATCAGGGCAGATATGGTCTTCACTACCCAATATCTCAAGACAGGTTATCTTTTATGGCTGCTGAGAGACCATATCCTGGGACCGGACAGGTTTGACTATGCGTTCCGGAAATATATCAGGGATTGGGCATATAAGCATCCGACGCCCTGGGATTTTTTTCGTAGCATCAATAATTCGACCGGCGAGGATCTCGGCTGGTTCTGGAAACAGGGATTCATGGAGAATTATAAACTGGATCAGGCAATTACAGGAGTGGGAACGGATCCGAAGGATCCGTCCGGCGAAACGCTGGTCACCATCGAAAACCTGGAAAAGGCGGCTATGCCCCTGGATGTCGAGATCACTACCGCCGACGGGAAAAAACAGCGCTATTGGTTGCCGGTAGAGATCTGGGAATATGACTACCGCTACGTCCTTCGGACGGGGATCAGGGTCCCTATCAAGGCCATTGTCATAGACCCGGATAAAGTCTATCCGGATGTTAACCGGGCGAATAATAGCTGGAAATCAGAATGATTGAAAAGCCGCCAACCCGCTGAGCTGGCAGAATAACTTTTTCAACGATCTTCCTTAAAATTGACCGTCTATCATCAATCGGGACTAATATTTGCAAAATTTGCAATTAGTGAAATCCATTCAATGCAATTAATTTGCAGACTAACACAGTCCTTTTGAGAAAATGGCTATATTAGCACGGATAATTCAATATTTCTACTTCTCTTTTATTCCATTTATTAACTGAAAAAAAACCAAGACAATGTCAACACAAAGAAGGATTGCCCTGAAGAAAATGTTTGCAACAGTGGCCGGTACATTAGGACTGGGCCTCCTGACAAAAGCCGCCGTCGCGGAGAACGTTTCCGCCGGAAATGAGAAAAAGGAAAAAGAGGTTTTCGATGTGGTTAATGACCAGGATGTTCCCTTGTTCTCACAGACAACAAAGTTTAATGGAATGGTGTTTATTGCCGGTCAAGGCGCTCATTTCGAAGGTGATATCAAGGCGCACACCGATCACGTCCTGAAAGAGCTGGAAAAAAGGCTGATAGATGCGGGATCCTCTATGGAAAAAGTATTAAAGGTTACCGTATTGTTGAACGATATAGAAGATTATAAAGGGATGAACGAGGTTTATAAGGGAAGGTTTGGCAAAAATCCCCCTGTCCGGACTACTGTCGCCGTTGCCAAGGGAGGCGTACCTGGAAATTCCCTGGTGGAAATGGATGCTATTGCTTATGTATAGTTGTGGAAATAATATTTATTGAAAGCAATCAATTCGAATTCATCATGCGCACCCCCCGTATCTTTCTCTGCCTGGTTTCTATTGTTTTATCGGCCGGCATTCATTCTTCTTTCGCACAGTCGGAGATGAGACCGGGTTTTCTGCTTTCGGATACTTCACGCTATGCCATCCTTATCAAAGGCGGCCACGTGATAGACCCGAAAAATAATATCAACGAAGTAATGGATATCGCCGTGAACGAGGGGAAGATCGTAAGCGTCGGTAAACGTATCGATCCCAAAATGGCCATACAGGTTGTCGACGCCAAAGGCCTTTATGTCATGCCCGGGCTCATCGATATCCATGAACATGTTTTCTACGGCACCGAACCGGATCATTCTTACGCCAACGGCCCGGAAGCCATCATCCCGGATGGATTTACGTTCAGGTCCGGCGTAACGACGATCGTGGACGCGGGGAGCTCGGGGTGGAAAAGCTTCTCGACCTTTAAAAGACAGACGATCGATAAATCGCAGACGAGGATACTGGCCTTCCTCAACATCGTAGGGGAAGGGATGCGCGGGGGTGTCTACGAGCAGGATACCATGGATATGAACGTGAAGATGTCGGCGCTCACAGCGAGGGCTAATCGTAATATCATCATTGGATTCAAAGTGGCGCATTATAATGGTCATGAGTGGACGCCCGTCGATGATGCCGTTGAGGCGGGTAATATGGCCAATCTCCCCGTCATGATAGATTTTGGAGGCGCCACTCCAATGTTGTCCATCAGGGAGTTGTTCATGGATCACCTCCGTCGGGGTGATATCTTCACCCATTGCTTCGGCCAACTTCAGCAGAAAGGCCGTGACGGCGGTCGTGAAGCGGTCGTGGACGTCGAAACGAATCAAATAAAACCTTTTGTGTTCGAAGCGCAGCAACGCGGCATCGCCTTCGATATCGGCTACGGAGAGATCAGCTTCGCCTTCTCCCAGGCCATCCCCGCGATCAAAGCCGGTTTCCTTCCCAATTCGATCAGCACCGATATTCACCAGGATAATGTGAACGCGGCCATGAAAGATATGCTCAATGTCATGTCCAAGCTCATGGCAATCGGAATGCCTTTCGACAGTGTTATTAAAGCCAGTACCTGGAGTCCTGCCCGCGAGATCAGGCATGAGGAATTGGGGCACCTGTCTGTCGGCGCCATAGCCGATATCGCTATCCTCAACCTACGGGAAGGCCGCTTCGGTTTCTTTGATTATACAGGAACCAAAGTGGAAGGTGCCAAAGAACTGGAATGCGAAATGACCATAAAGGATGGAAAGATCGTGTATGACCTGAACGGGATTGCCAATCCCGTCCTGGCCCCCCGCCCGGTCCGTGTAAATACTCTTCCTGTGTCGGGACATTAAAAATAGAACCGGAAAAAACCGAAACAGAACCGGGCGCAGAAACGCAACCTTTCACGATAAATACATTGAAATATGAAAAACCCGCTTGCTCCTTTCATCGCCCTGCTTCTTATCTTCAGCCAGGCGGACTCCCTCCTTGCGCAAACCATGCCCAAAGAGGAACTGATCTTCCTGACTTCCGAGTGGAAGGGAGAAAGGTTCCCCGACGGGCGGCCCCGTATACCCGATGATCTGATCCGCCGTGCCCGGAATATCGGTATCGAAGACGCCTGGACCGTATTGAACAATGAAGGATATACATGTCAGTTCGAAGGCGGTTGGAAAATGGTTAACGATACCCCCGTGGTAGGTCGTGCCCTGACTGCCCGTTATATGCCTAGCCGTCCCGACGTAGAAAAACTTATCAAAGAACGTGGTAAGCAGGAAGGTCGCATAGGTAATACCAATTCCTGGCCGATCGATATGCTTTCCAAAGGCGATGTATACGTCGCGGACGGCTGCGGAAAGATTGCACAAGGCACCCTCATCGGCGATAATCTGGGGAACTCCATTTTTGCGAGATCAGGGAATGGAGTCGTCTTTGACGCATCTGCCCGCGACCTGGACGGACTTTCCGAAATAAATGGCTTCAACGCCTTTGTCCGTGAATTCGATCCCAGCTATCTTAAAGACGAAGTTCTCATGGGACTTAATACCCCCATCCGGATCGGCCGCGCAATCGTAATGCCCGGCGACCTCGTGCTCGCCAGAAAAGAAGGTGTCCTCTTCATCCCGGCCCATCTCGCCGAGAAAGTGATCGTCACTGCCGAATTCATCATCCTCCGTGACAAATTCGGGGTAAGCATGCTGAAAGCCGGAAAATACACGCCGGGACAGATCGATAACCAATGGACCGATGCCATTAAACAGGATTTCCTGCAATGGGTCGAAAAGAACCCGGGTGAAGTCCCTATGACCCGCGCGCAGCTCGATGAATTCATGAAGAAAAGGACATGGTAACTGAAGGTGGATATGACAGGGATATCAGATGGATATGCTCCCCATCTTGTTAACGATAATTTAAATTTCAGGCCGGTCCCCGCTCTTCTTTAAATCCCAGGAAAATGATAGCCGCTGCAAAGCACAGCACGAATCCCAGGACCCCGCTCATCCGGATACCTGCATCGTGCCCTACGTCTTTACCCTGTACCAGGAACATCGCGAAAAGGGCGATTCCGAAAGTCTGGGCGATCTTCACAAAGAAATAGCGAATGGCGAAATACATAGCTTCCCGGTTCGACCCTGTCTCACGGCTGTCTTTGGCGATGATCTCGGCAAGAATAGCGACGGGCAGGATATTCAGCGAGGCGACCGGGATCGAAGCGACTATGATCAGGGAATAGATCTGCAGCCGGGCATCCAGCGCAGGCCTGCCTAAAAAATAAATGCCCGCAAAGACCAGGGATAATATCAGCAGGGAGAAAACGACAATGGGTTTTTTGCCGATTCTCGCGGAAAGAAAGTTTACCACCGGGTAGAAGATAAAAGACACCAATACCATGGTGATTATGAGTTTGTTGCCGATCGTTTCAGGCAGACGCAGCAGGACGGTTACGAAAAACAGGAGACCCGAGCTGATGAGGGTCACCCCGATAAAATAGGAGAAATCCGCCACGATAAAAAAGCGGAAGTTCCTGTTGCCAAGCGTTTGTCCCAGCGCTTTACGGAAGGGAACGGCGCTGGGCTTGCCTACCGCATATTTTTTTTCGTCGATCGACCAGGCGGTCACCCCCATGCAAAGGGCGGCGAATAAGGCCAACACGAATACGGTATATTGTAAGGAGCCCAGGCGCGACAGGGTACCGAATGAATGCCGGAAGAGATCTGCGATGTTAAAAGCATTGGAAGCAATGCCGATGCCGAAGACATACCCGATGGATTGCAAGGTGGACAAACGTACTTTATCGCGGGAGCTGGGAGCGAGTTCGGGCAACAGGGCATTATACGGAATGATATAAAGCGTGGACAATATATAAAACCCGGCGAGGGTAAATGCCAGCCAGGCCACATTCAGGGAACTGACCGACAGGCGGAGCGGGTAAAATACCAGGCAGCAGAAGACCAGGGAAGGGAGGATGGCTTTTTTCATGAAGGGGATCCGCCGCCCTTTCGGGTTGTGGCTCCGGTCGCTCACTTGTGCTATTAAAGGATCCACGGCCGCATCTACCAGTCTTCCGCCGCCCGTGATGATGGAAATGATATTGAAGATCCCGAAAATGACTACCTGGCTGATCACGAGCGGCAGACCGCTGCCGGCAGGGGGAATATACAGGTAGATCAGTATCACGCTGATGAGGTTGATCATGATGCTCCAGCCCATCATGCCAAAGGCATACGCTATTTGTTTGCGGAGTGGAAAAAAATCCTCTTGCATGCCGGCGAAGATACATTGGAATTTATTCCTGGTATTCATTAAAGGAAAGTATGCGATCTTTATCTTTACAACTATCGATTCAATGAATATTATGAAACGACTATATGTACTTCTGTCGGCCTGTTTGTTGTCCGTCGCCGCCTGGTCTCAGCAAGCCGAAAGCCGGATCGACATCATACCCGAACCGGTTAGGCTGACCCGCCTGACAGGTTCTTTCCGGTTGCCTGAAAAAATCGTGATAGCGGCTTCACAGCAGGCAGCACTGAAAAATAGTGTGGACTGGCTGAAAAAGCGGTTATCCTCCGCCACCGGATATTCCGTCATGGTCGCCAGCAGCACAGCGGCGTCTGCGGCCACGATCCGGCTGGTATTGAATGCGGTTACAGATCCGGAAATAGGAACGGAAGGCTATCGTCTGACGGTCAGTCCCAGGATGATCGTCATAAAGGCCAATAAGCCTGCCGGAGTGTTTTATGGCATCCAGACCCTGGTGCAATTGTTTCCTAACGAGATTGAAAGCGCCTCGCCCGTTCATCGTGCTGGTTGGCAGGCACCCTGTGCGGAGATCATCGATTATCCGCGCTTTGCCTGGAGAGGGTTGATGCTGGATGTCTCACGGCATTTCTTTAACAAGCAGGAAGTGGAATCTTATATCGACCAGATGGCGCGGTATAAATTCAATCTCTTCCACTGGCATCTGACGGATGATGAAGGATGGCGAATGGAGATAAAGAGCCTGCCCAACCTTACGGCGAAGGGCGCCTGGCGCGTGCATAAAGTCGGACAGTTCGGAACTTTTTCGCCTCCATTGCCCGATGAGCCGCGTACGGAAGCNNTAAAGGAGATCGTGCAATATGCGAAGGACAGGTTTGTAGATATCCTCCCGGAAGTGGATGTGCCCGGGCATAGCCTGGCAGCCATCGCTTCTTATCCCGAATTGTCCTGTACGGCGGGAGCGGATAAATACCAGGTGGGTTCCGGCGAACCCTTCATGAACTGGACCGACTCGGGGAATGTGGCCCTGGTAGATAATACGCTCTGCCCGGCGAATGAGAAATCTTATGCATTCCTTGATAAAGTCTTTACGGAGATGGCGGAATTATTCCCCTTTGCCTATATCCATGTGGGCGGGGACGAGTGCGCCAAGAACTTCTGGCAGCAGAGCGACGCGATCAAGGCCCTGATGCAGCGGGAAGGATTGAAGAACATGCGGGAGGTACAAAGTTATTTTGAAAAAAGAGTGGAGAAGATCGTGGAGTCCAAGGGCAAGAAAATGATCGGCTGGGATGAGATCCTTGAGGGAGGTCTGGCTCCTGGCGCCGCCGTTATGAGCTGGCGCGGCGAGAAAGGAGGCGTAGAAGCCGCCCGTTTGAATCATGAAGTGGTCATGAGCCCCACGACCTATACCTACCTGGATTACATGCAGGGCGATCCGATCATCGAGCCGCATGTATACGCCACTTTGCGCCTGGATAAAACCTATACGTTTGAACCGGTTCCCGAAGGAGCGGATCCAAAGTATATAAAAGGCGGACAGGCCAATCTGTGGACGGAGCAGATATATAATATCCGTCAAGTGGAATACATGACCTGGCCCAGGGCTTTTGCGATCGCCGAATCCGTANNAAAAAAGAACTGGAATACATTTATACCCAAAGTAGAGGAGCACTTTAAACGCTTCGATATCGAAGCCGTGAAATATGCGCCCTGTATATACGACCCGGTCTTTACGCCGAAAAAGGATGAGAACGACCGGCTTACCATTGTCATGAGCACGGAAGTAGGCGGCTTGGATATCTATTACAGTTTTGATAATTCATTCCCGGACCGGTTCTATCCTAAATATACCGTGCCGTTGCTTCCGCCAAAGGATGCAACCACGATAAGGGTCATCACCTATAGAGGCGATCAACCCATCGGGCGCCTCATCATCATGCCCTTGAAAGAAATGGAAAGCAGGCTGAAGTAAGCCACGCTGAAGTAAAAAGGAATAGAACCGTTGGCGGCTCCTTGGCAATTTTGATAGCCCTTTGCCTGTTTTTGATAGGATCTTACCCTGCCTGTTTCTTCCTGTTGAAGAAACCCCTTATCTTAGTACGGCCATTCAATTTGATGCTAAGTATGGAAAAGAACAATCCACGCCGTTCCTTCTTAAAGAATATCACCCTAGGTGGCCTGGGCGCCGCCGTCGTCCCGTCAGATTTTTTGCACGCTCCCGATCCCGGAAAAACGGACTCTACGAATACGGATCCCGGTAAGGCGGACAAGACCGGCANNTCCCATAGGAGGCCTGGGAGCGGGGATGTTCTGCCTCGAGGGAACGGGTTCCTTCTCACACATGAGTATACGCAACCGGCCGGAGATCTTTAACGAGCCTAGCTTGTTTGCGGCCCTGGCTGTAAAGGGACTGAAGAATGGGGTGAAAGTTTTGGAAGGCCCCGTACCCCAATGGAAATTATTCGGGCAGCGGGGTGCAGGCAATGGATCTGCCGGCACCACCTTCGGGTTACCCAGGTTCCGGAATGTGGAATTCGCAACGCGCTTTCCTTTCGGCATTGTAGACCTCCGGGATGATGACCTTCCCCTGGCTGTCACCTTGACCGGCTGGAGCCCGTTTATTCCCACCGATGAGGACAATTCAAGTCTTCCCGCCGGGGCCATGGAATACAGTTTTTTAAACAAGGGTCTCCATAA
>PLXD01000394.1 GCA_003151295.1 Chitinophagaceae bacterium
CGTCGCGGCCGATCACCGGGTCCAATTTACCCTGCCGGGCCATTTCATTCAGATTCTTACCATATTTATTAAGCGCATTGAAAGAGCTTTCCTGTGTTTTGGAAGAAACGGTAGCCCCCTTGCGCAGGTCCTTAATGGCTGAAGTCAGGACCTTTGCGGTGAGACCGGCGTCCTTTAATAGCTTGGCCGCATCATCATTTCCCTGAACGATCGCCAGGAGCAGATCGTCTACACTTACGAACTCGTCCCCGAACTCCTTAAGCGCGGAGCCTGCGCGGAGGATCATATTATTGGCATCACGGCTAATGGCCTGGGCGGGTTCTCCCCCGCTCACTTTGGGTAATTTCTGGATGCTCTCGTCGAGTTTGGTCTCTACAAAATTCACATTCACATTGCTTTTTTTCAGCAGGAACTCGATGGAGGAATCCTCATCGCTTAGCAACGCTTTAAGGATATGTTCCGTATCGATACTGGAATTCGATTGATCAAAAGCGATCTGCTGGGCCTTAGCGATCGCTTCCTGGGCTTTTATAGTAAAATTATTGAGGTTCATGCATTTATAATTTTGCTTGAAAAATTTATAGTACAATTGTGGAGCAAAATCCAATCCAACCCGTCAATCCAGAAACTATGTCATATAAAGTTAAGCGAACCTGCCTTACATTCAGCATGTTACTAATTTCCCTGCTAATCTGGCGTCCTGTTTTCTCGCAGTTTGATTTCGGGCAACTGGATCAATTGTTTAAACAGAACCAGAAGATCCTGGGCAATTACGCGGCCCTGATCTATAAAGACGGGAAAATCGTCTACCAGAAGCAGGGAAACACGGATTTCACCATAAAATCGCCCGCCCTGATCGCCAATGCCGGGAACTGGTTAACGGCGGCCCTGGTCATGACCTTTGTTGACGAGGGAAAAATATCCCTGGATGACAAGGTGAGCAATTACATTCCCATTTTCAAAACCTACAGCAAGAGCTATATTACGATCCGCAATTGTCTGACCAATACGACGGGGATACAAGCAAATACGAAAATATTAGAAAAAAGCAAATACGAAAGCCTGGAGGATGAAGTAAACGCTTATGCCTCCAAAAGGGATATCGTTACCAATCCATCCACGGAATTCTATTATAGCAACCTCGGCCCGAATATCGCTGCCCGGGTATTGGAAGACATCACCAAAAAGGGATTCGATCGCCTAATGAAGGAGAGGATCCTCAGCCCCCTGAAAATGAGGGGCACCAGTTTTACCAATGAGGATGGGGGTGCTACCAACCCCTCCGGCGGAGCCCGCTCAACGGCGAATGATTATATCAATTTCCTGGTCATGCTGCTCAATAAAGGGACCCTTGGAGATAAAAAGATCCTGAGTCCAGCGGCGGTTGAGGAATTGGAAAAGGTCCAATACGTCTCTTTACCCGTTAAATTCAGTCCAAAGGCGGAGCAGGGATTGCATTATGCGCTGGGCGCCTGGATCCTCGAAGCGGACGGCACCGGGAACAGCCAATCCCTGGGCTGCCCCAATCTCGCCGGCACCGCTCCTTTCCTGGATAAATGCCGGAAGCATGCGGCCATCCTCATCGTGGAAAAGCCCCAGGAAGATCAAAAAAAGGAACTCTTCCTGAGCATGAAGAATATTATCGATCAGCAGATCCCGTGTAAATAGCTTGCAGCTATTCTTTTTTAACCAGCACAATCCTCGCGTGGTCGGCTTTGTAGATCTGATCATAGTATTTTACGAATTCGGGATAGTCGGAAGCAGGGCATTTATAAGGGCTTTGCACCCTCACCCTGTAGTATACGATCTTATTATTCAGGACTTTTACCGAAGCGCTGTATTTTCCGAATTTACAATCGATCTTCACATCCTGCGGAACGGATTCCGGGGTATACCCTTCAGGTATTTTCAATGATATGCTGTCGATATCTTTAAAAGCACGATTATACACCAAGCCATATTTTCTGGCAGAATCCGCAGAGAAGCGATTTACACTCTTATTGAATAAATTGGGTAAGATGAACATTCTCTTACCGGAAACCCCGGCATAATTGGGAGAAGTCACATGCAGGTATTCTTTGACGACCGGCTTAGCGCCCGTCACCTCCTCATAGTTACTTTTATCCACTTTATAAGTAGGCAGGTTGAATAGCCGGTTCAGGTATTTTTCTCTTTGTTCGCTGGAAGCATCGCGCATGAGCGAATGCGGCATCTCCTGTGCCAGGCATCTATAGAGCGTATTGGAATTGGCGTCCAGGTTGCCTTCGGCATCTATGGAGGCATCGATGACACGCGATTCCAGGTTATCCGCAGAGGAATAGGTTGGCGTCGGAACGATATGCGCTCCGCTTTCATCAATGAGAATGGCCTTCCTGCCTCCGGTGAAACTACCCATATAACCGGGCGATTCCGTCTGGCTGGTACATTCCAGCCAGATCGTATCCTTGCCCATGGGAACGCAGGAAATTACATGGTCCCCCTGGGAACAGGGAAAGTCTTCTATGATTGGAGGGGTGTCTTCTTCCGCCCATATTTCCACGTATTTCCCGGTAATGCCGGCCTCTTTCAGTAGCGCGATCATATAGTTGGACAAAGCCTTGCAATCCCCGTAACGTTTGGTAGCCACATAGGTCGCATCAAAGGGTTGCCAACCGCCGATACCAAGCTGGATACTGATATAGTGAGTGTTCTTCTGCAAAAAATCGTAAAGAGCGTAGACTTTTTGCCTATTATCTTTCAAGTTATCCGTAAGTTCATGAACTTTCTTCTTAATCTCATCCGGCAACACATCCCTGCCTTTGATAAGCTGATAAACAAATTTCCCGTAATTCTCCCAACTGGACATATTTCCCTTATATCCTTGGGCTTCGAAATCCGAAGGGGCAAACAAAACATTAGGAACTATATCTTCCCAGGAAGGGCCCCATTTTTCTTCATGCCTGGCAGGCAGGTTCTTCATTTCCCAGGTATACGTTTTTTTGCCCCCCGATTCAGTAATAGTAGGCTGGATACTACAGTTAAATTCTTTATATCGCACTTCATAATCCTTGGGAGCAATGATCACATACCTGCTCAGCTGTACAGACATACCCTCGGAACCGTTCGGCATCCAATGACTAAAACCTAGGATTCCATTGATATCGTCTTCTTCTTCAAAATCGACGGTATAGGGATAGTTGCGATAATAAAAATCAGTGGCTTTTATTCTCTGGTCCGTCATTAAGCTGATATCGCTGCCGGGACTAAGATCTTCCATATCGCTTTTCTTCACATGTTTCAGCTTTTTGCCCATATCATCGTATAGGGTGCATGAGACGGAATTTATAGACGTAAATTTATCATAGCGGGTCACATAAGCGCCATACTTGTTCCCATCCTCATTGAGAATGGTATACACATGGCGTTCATGCTCGACAGCTTTACCCGGCGATTTGATTTCCAGGATTCTTTCGTCATAGCGTTTCACCACATCCGCTCCCTTTTTTAAAGAGTCCGGGATCAACAGGGCATTAAAGTCCTGTCCGAACGAAACGGCGGGTATAGCCAATAGCATTACCCATCCAATGCGTTTCTTGATTTGCAGCATTTTCTTTATTTGCAGCATAAAATGATTTTTATCGGGTATCATGGGTTATTTTTTCTTTTTAAAAACAATCTGTTCGTTTTGTTTCTTTACGATGAAAGCAAAGAAATCGCGAAGCGTTTCATAGTCCTCCGGCTTGAAATTGGCCTTATTCAGCTTTAAATGGGAACGTAACTGGATATTTTGACCGTCACTGACAACCAGGTATTCGAAATAGCCCTCTGTGTCGTTGAAAAGCACTTTGGTAGACTTGGGTATCTCGTCAACCGTAAACCCGGCCGGCACTTCCATATTCAGCAGATAGGTCTCATCCATGGCAAAAGGCATCTCGACGGGATATTTTCTTTCTGCTGATTTGAAAGGATTGGTCTTATATCCCTCCACCAGCATAGGATTGAAATAGATCAGCCCATCTTCGGCCGCCGGNNGGCTTAAAGGTGAAATCATAGTATACTTTTATCGGTTCGTCGGGCATTTTCAGGGAATCGATCTCCGGATTGGAGATCACAATCTCGGAAGGATAGGCGGTCTGTACGTTCTTAAAGAAATCCTTTTCCCCAGCCTTACGGACTTCCTGGCGAATTTCCGCAGATTCCATATAGCCGGGCGTAGACTGAAATCCGCCGCTTATTTGCCCTTTATCATCGTTACTGATAACGACAAGGGTCGTCTTTTTCTCCATCAGCGAGTCCGCGTCGAAGTATACGGGACCCGGATAGACTTTATTGACCACTCTGGCATGCCCGTTATAACAGTATGCAGGCAAGTGCCCGAACCCCAGCCAGGGCTGGCTTGCATCCAGGTAATAAACCGTCGAATCGATATTAGCCCGGCAGATTA
>PLXD01000315.1 GCA_003151295.1 Chitinophagaceae bacterium
CAATTGACGGAACGGGATATCCTGCCAGGTCTTTCCTCCGTCGAAGCTACGGGTCACAAAAAATTTTCCGTTGACCGGATCCCCGATCACGATGCCGCTGTTGCTATTCCAGAATTCCATGGCATCGAGGAACATGCCGGGTGTGTCATTCTCATAGACGGTCTTCCAGGTTCTGCCACCGTCCATCGTTCGCAGGATATCCGCAGGTTCTGCCACGGCCATGATCAGAGCTGTCTTCTCATCGAAGGCCTCTATATCACGGAAATCCCTCTTTTCGAAATCCTTCACGGTCATCCATTCCCAGTTCTTTCCCCCATCCAGGGATTTCCCAACAGTGCCATTGCTTCCGCTAACCCACACAATCTTATCACTTACGACGCTCAGCCCGCGCAGGGAAGTTTTGGGGCCATGGGTCAGCAGTTCGATCTTTTGCGCTTCAAGCCGCAGGCTGCATAGTATGAGCAGCAGGGAGAAGGTCCTTTGCATAGCGCTTTTTTTACAAAAATAGAATAATTCAAGGCCCACTATCTAACGGCCGTCTAACGGCCGTATCTCTCCGTCCCCGGATGGAAGTGTTCCCAGGAATGGAGGAATTCCTGGTAGCTCTGGACGGGTTGCAACTGCGCTCCTTTCAGAGTCCCTTCCGTGCAGAGTCCGTCTTCATTCCAGGAGGAGTGTGTATTGGTGTCCGTGAGCACTCCCGGGAAGCCGGCATTCCCCAACCGCACGAACTGCAGCTCCACTCCATTCAGATTCCTATTCCAGGCGTGAAAAGAGACGGAATCCTTTTCCAGTGTCAGCAGGATGGGCAGGGTGTCTAATCGGTCCTGGAGGATAAAATGTTTTGTCAGGTCATTCCAGTTATAGGTCCTGGTCAGGTTGCCGTGCCGGATGCCTACCACCCAGGACTTGAAACGCCAATCGGAGCTATCTCTTTTCTCCAGGCTGCTTTCCAGCGTGCCTTTATCGTAATCCGTCAATTTCTCATATTCCGCTGTATAGGCGGGATCCGGCTGCAAGATCAGGGAATGAGGATATTGCCTGAGCCAGGCATCGAGTCTTTGCTGGCTGGAAGGAATTTCCACCAGGGTTTTTCCCTTCAAGGGACCTGCGATGGCGTGGCCTGTTGCCTGTTGCCACCAGCTTTTCGTCCTGCTATCTTCGAACATCGCATTAAAATGATCCATTCCCACCAGGCGGAAGCTCTCCGTCTTTCCATTTACCACCGGACTGAATGCCCGGCCTGTCCTGCAAACCGTGCAATAGGTGATCATCACGGGCATATTACCGATCGTATCCCTTATCTGGTGGTGATAGCCTATGAGTTCTATCGGGAAAGCTTTGGCCTCGCTGTTAAGGACCACTCCAATCACCAGTTTATCGGTAGCGATCTTATTGTCCTGGGCTGTGGCAAAGACCTTTGTCCCAGGCTGGTAGAACATTTTATCCGCTTGGAACCGGAAATTGAAGAAATAGAAAACCACTCCATAAAGCATAAGCGCCAGGGTCAGGACGATCTTCTGCGATTTTTTCCCTTCCGACAAAATGCTATAGGCCGGGTAGAACAGAAGCAGCAAAACCGCCATTCTCAGCCAGACAATATTCCTGCCGATAAACCATGCGAAAGCAATTGTATCGTGGCGCTGGCTCCCGGGGAAAGGCATGATAAAATACACGCGGGAAATATCGAGCGTGAAGAGGAACAGCATTCCAATGATGAGTAGTAGTCGGTTCATAAAGAGGTTTGGCTCCGGAAGGTAAGTGTTTTTGAATCACTCCCCCGCCACGATCCTGAAACGGTTGGAATCGGCTGAAGGCAACTCTTCTTTTTTGATGTCCGTTCCCCAGACATATACTGTTTTCAGGCTTNNAAATTGATGCTTTGCAACTGGTCCAGCCGGCTGAGTTTCGCGATCCCTTTATCGGTGACCGGGGTTTTTTCCAGTTTCAGTATCCGGAGGTTCTTACATTGGTTGAGGATATCCATCTGTTCATCGGAAATATGATTGCCCGAGACATTCAGCCAAACGATATTGTCCCTGACGGCAAGCAATTCTTTTAATTTGCCGGGATCTACCGGTTTGCCCGACACGGCCGGGGAACCTGTTGATTTAACCGGGGGCGGCAGGGTCACATCCAGCAGAACGGGGTCCCGGTCGATCCATTTAATGACGAATCCTGCTTGTTTTAATTTCAGTAAGGTCTCCTGGCTCACAGGGGGCGCTTTCGGCACAGGCGGGTCGGTATTCTCCCGGAGTCCCCCGGAAGAGGGCTGCCCGAAAAATGCTTCCGCATCCTTTTTTATATCCGCGGGAATAGGGGAGGTGGCTGCCAGCTCTCCCCATTTTTTATCGGCCGGCCCCGCGCCTTTTTCGATCCACCATTTCAGCAGGGCGGCCTCTTCCGGGCTCAGAGGTGGTTTGCCATCCGAGGGCATAAATTTCTTGTCATTCGGGTCCAGGGAGATCCTTTTGATCATTTCGCTGGCCGTTGGCTGTCCGGATACGATCACTGCGCCATGTTTGCCGCCTTTTTCAAGGGTTCGGAGGCTTTCCATGGAGAGGCCGCCTTTCATTTTGGCGCTGTTATGGCAACTACCGCATTTCCTGTCAAGCATGGGTTGTACAAGGTCTTCGAATACCAGGGCCTCTTTTATAGAGGTGACCGGGTGTTTCTTTTTTTGGGTATCGAACAGGGTGCTTGTGGAAAGGTAGTCCGGGCCATGTGTCAGGGTAGCGCCTACATGTCCTGCTACGCTCAGGATCAGGGTGATCCCGAGTAAGGTGAATAATAATGACTTCCGTGCCTGCAGGAAAGAGACCTTTATTCTTTTTGTGCTGACCATCCAGGCGAATAAGGAAAGAAAGGGAACCGTCAGGGCCGTCCATTTATGGATGCTTAGGGCCCGGTCGTCATAGCCGCCATTTGTTGACAGGACCCATCCTGTAATGCAGGCAAGGGCCGCACCGATGCTTCCGGCCAGTAAGGTAAAGGGGACGGCTACCCGAAGGGGTGCATATTTTTCCCGCGTGCTTATCCATTCAAGCAGTAAGGCCAGTATTAAAAATCCGATCGGCAGATGCACCAGTAATGGATGGAAATGCCCGAGGAACAGGGCTGCATCTAAAAGGACAGGAGAATTCAATAGTTGCATCAGTTAGGTCAGAATGTTTTTGACTACGTTACCTGCCACATCCGTCAGCCTGAATCTCCTGCCCTGGTATTTGTAGGTCAGTTTTTCATGGTCGATGCCGAACAGGTGCAGGAGGGTGGCATGAAAATCGTGGACGTGAACGGGGTCTTTCGTGATGTTATAGCCGAAATCATCCGTTTCGCCATAGGTGAAGCCCGGTTTTACGCCGGCGCCTGCCATCCACATCGTGAAGCAACGCGGGTGATGGTCGCGGCCGTAGTTGTCCTTCGTCAGCCCGCCCTGTGAATAAATGGTGCGGCCGAACTCGCCTCCCCACACGACCAGCGTGTCGTCGAAGAGGCCGCGCTGCTTCAGGTNNCGAATTCTCCGCCCCATACGACCAGGGTATCTTCCAGGAGCCCCCTTTGTTTAAGGTCTTTTATCAGTGCAGCTGTGGCCTGGTCGGTGGCCATGCATTGTTTTTTTATACCACCAGGCAGGTTGGAATGCTGGTCCCAGCCCTGGTGATACAATTGCACGAATTTCACGTCTTTTTCAAGGAGCCGGCGCGCCATGAGGCAGTTGGCGGCATAAGTACCGGGGTCGCGGCTATCCTTTCCATACAATTCGAAAACCGAGTCCGGTTCGTCGGAGAGGTCCATCACTTCCGGCACGGAAGTCTGCATCCGG
>PLXD01000543.1 GCA_003151295.1 Chitinophagaceae bacterium
GGGAATATCGCCTTGCTGCTGTCGACAGACTTTCTGAAATGGGTGTCCCTGTCCGTGGGGATCGCCTTTCCGGTCGCCTGGTGGGCGTTGAACCATTGGTTGGACGGTTTTGCCTATCGCATACAGATCGGCGTGGGTGTATTCGTGGTGGCGGGTGTCTCGGTGCTGGGGATCACTTTGGCTACCATCAGCTTTCAGGCCATTAAAGCGGCGCTGGCGAACCCCGTCAAGGCCTTGCGGAGTGAGTGAAATGAAAAGGTTGCGGAGCGAGTAAAATGAAGACTTTACGGTACGGGTGAAATAAAAACGTTAGGGTGCGGGTGAATTTGGCAGCAACTCTGCCAGCTTTTTTTCCAGGTCGCCGCCGCGGAAACCTTTCGCGACAATATGGCCTTGCGGGTCCAGCAGGAAATTCATCGGGATGGCCGTTATACCGTAAAGACGTGCGACTTCGTTCCCGCCACCTTTGAGATCGCTGAGCTGGGTCCAGGACAATTTGTCTTTTGTGATGGCATCCAGCCAATTCTTTTTATTATCGTCGAGGGAAACGCCGACAATTTCGAAGCCCTTCGATTTGAACCGGCGATAGGTTTTTACCAGGCTGGGGGATTCCCGGCGGCAGGGCCCGCACCAGCTGGCCCAGAAATTCACGAGGGTATACTTGTCTTTGAAGGAAGCCAGCGCGACGGGTTGATCGTTCGCGTCATTTTGTGTAAAATCGGGGGCAGGTTGACCAATGTCCAGCAGCCTGGCTGTCTCACGGATGTCTTTTATCTTTTTTCCATAGTAAGAAGCCTGCACGGCGGGATCCAACGCTCTATAGATGGTGTCGAGCGGGCCCGGCTCGGGGAGGTATGAAAAGTATTGCACGATTTCATAGGCGCCGATATAAGAAGCCGGATGGCTGAGAACGTATTGCTTCACCAGATCCTTTCTCTGTTGTTCGAGCCCATTGAAAATTTTCAGCAGGCTGTCCAGCAAATGCTGATCCATTGTCTTTTTTGCCGCCTGGTATGGGCTGTCGAGATTGCTTTGTGCTTGTTCGATGGGGGAGAAGCTTTTGAGAAGGGCGAGGTATTCATCCTGTGCGTGCGATCCGATGATGGATGCTTTGTATAGAGTATCTTTATTCGCGTTCACCATCATCACGCCCTTGTCGAGAAAGAATTCCAGGGGATGTCCGTAATTGGCATTGCCGCCCAGTCCCCGGACCTCTAGCATGACGAATTGCGGCCGGGGGATAAAACCCTTAAAAGTGAAGACACCCTGTTGCATCCGGGTCGAATCGGAAGGAGCATTCATTGAGTCGGTCTCCTGGTACTGGAGGTAGACCCAACTACTATCGAGACCGGCGATCTTACCGGTGAGGGTATAGGAGGAGTCGGCAGCAGCTGCTTTCGGGTTTTCAGCATCCTGCCGGGAATTGTTGCAGGCGCCGGCGGTAATGGCCAGTGCGCTGAGAAGGGATAAAGTGAGGGATGAATGTGTCATGGATCTTGATTATCGGTGTCAGCCACTTACAAGGCAATTCTAATAGCAGTATGCAGCAACACTATTTTTTCAACAATGAAGGAATTCTGAAGACGTACTAATGTCTTACACCCATGCTGCTAGTGATGTAATCGACGCTCCGACGAAGCTCCAGCGGCGTTGCGCAANNCCCTTCAGCACGCTCTGTATCCTTTCCAGCGTCTTCCGCTCGCCGCAAAGGCTCAGGAAAGCCTCTTTTTCCAGGTCCAGCAGGTATTGCTCGCTGACAGCCGTGGGTTCGCTGAGGTCGCCGCCGCACATGACGTAAGCGAGCTTTTTTGCTACCAGCACGTCGTGGTCGGTGGCATAATTTCCTCTCCACATCGCGTTGATCCCGGCATATAGGGCTCCCAGGGCGGACTGCCCCAATACTTTCACATCTTTGCGGGGCACCGGCATCACATAGCCGTCATCGTATAGCTCGATCACCGACTGCTTGGCTTCGGCGATACGCCTGCCGGGATTGAGGCTGACAATGTCTTGGCCCTTCCGGAGGACGCCCGTATCGAAGGCTTCGAAGGCCGAAGTAGAGACCTTCGCCGTGGCGATGGTGAGAAAGCGATTCTTCAGCGTGATCGTCTCGGGTTCATCCTCATGCATGTCATCGGCTGCCCGCAAGGCAAACTCCTTCGTGCCGCCCCCGCCGGGTATCAGACCCACCCCCAGCTCGACCAGTCCGATATAGGCTTCGGCGGCAGGCACTACGCGGTCGGAATGAAGGCTCAGCTCGCAAGCGCCGCCAAGGGTCAGCCCATGGGGCGCCGTCACCACCGGGATGGCCGAATGGCGTACACGCATCATCGTTTGCTGGAAGAGGCGGATGGCCATATCCAGCTCGTCGAATTCCTGGTCGATGGCCAGCATGAAGATCATGCCTACGTTGGCGCCGGCGCTGAAATTGGCGCCTTCATTGGCAATCACGAGGCCCTTGTATTTTTCTTCGGCGAGGCCGATGGAACGCTGGATGCCTTCCAGCACTTCCCCGCCGATGCTGCCCATCTTGGTATACCATTCCAGCCCCAGCACCTCATCACCCAGGTGATAGAGACGGCAGGCGCTGTTCTTCCACACCGTTTTGTTGCTGAAATTTTTCAGCACCAGGAAGGATTCACCGCCGGGCAGCGCTTTATAAGTTTTGGAGGGAACATCATAATATAGTTTTTGGGCGTTCTCGACCTTATAGAAGCTTTTGGCGCCGGAGGCCAGCATCTCATCCACCCAGGCCGCGACCGTATAGCCCGCTTCCTTCATTTTCTTCACCGTGCTTTCCACGCCGAGCACATCCCAGGACTCAAAGGCGCCGATCTCCCAGCCGAAGCCGGCCATCATCGCGTCGTCTACCCGGTAGATCTCGTCGCTGATCTCGGGGATACGGTGAGAGATATACGAAAACAATCCATAATGGAAATGCCGGAAGAACTCTCCGGCTTTGTCGGTGCCTTGTACGAGCATAGCCAGCCGGATCCTGAGATCGTCGATCGGCTTGGCGGCTTCGACCGTCGCGAATTTCGGTTTTTGCCGCGGACCATATTCCAACGTAGAGAGGTTCAGCGTGAGGATCTCCTTCTCGCCGCCGGCACCCTTGGTCTTTTTAAAGAAACCCTGTCCCGTCTTATCCCCCAGCCATTTGTTGTCGACTATTTTATCCAGCCATGCGGGGATGGTGAAGGCGGCGCGCTGCTCGTCGTCAAGACAATTTTCGGCGACGCCTTTGGCAACTTTCACCAGGGTATCGATGCCGACAACATCCGCCGTGCGGAAGGTCGCGGATTTCGGGCGGACGATCAACGGTCCCCGCAGGGCGTCCACCTCGTCGATGTTCAAACCCAGTTTGTCCACCAGCCCGAAAATAGCCATGATACCATAGACGCCGATGCGGTTGGCAATAAAGGCCGGCGTGTCCTTGCATAGTACCGTGGTCTTTCCCAGGTATAGATCTCCGTAATGAAGGAGGAATTCCGTCACCGCGGGGTCCGTATAAGGAGTGGGGATGATCTCAAGCAGGCGCAGATAGCGCGGGGGATTGAAGAAATGGGTGCCGCAGAAATGTTTTTTGAAATCCTCGCTCCTGCCTTCGGCCATCAGGTGGATGGGGATGCCCGAAGTATTGGAGCTGACCAGGGTTCCCTGCTTACGGTATTTCTCCACGTCGGTAAATACCTGCTGCTTGATATCCAGTCTTTCGACCACCACTTCGATGATCCAGTCTGCGTCTGCGATATCCTTCATGTTATCTGTGAAATTGCCGGTCCGGATCTTTTTGGCGGTATCCTGGGTATAGACGGGGGAGGGGTTCGATTTCAGGGCGGCGGCAAGGGCCTCGTTCACGATACGGTTCTTTACTGCAGGATGGTCAAGGGCCAGGTTCTTAGCCTTTTCGGCATCGGTCAATGTATTGGGGACGATATCGAGCAGGAGGGTCTGGATGCCGATCCCCGCAAAATGACAGGCAATCCGGGATCCCATGACCCCGCTTCCGAGTACGGCTACTTTCTTAATGATTCGGTTCATCTGGATAGTTTTTTTCTGGAAAGCAATACAAGATAAAAAATTAGTTAGCTAAACAACTATTTACCCCGAAGATAATACAAAAAATACTGGGAGCCATGACCCGAAACAAATTTCAAATTAAGCGGCTATTTGGCTACAGGTTTACGGTCTTCCGGCTGCAGTTTTCGGATTGACAGGCTGATAGGCTACAGTTGGATCGAGGACTCGCCCGGGGTGGATTCGATTTCGAGCGCCAGGGCGGCCAGGTCGTGCGTTCCGAGGCCTTTGCCGACGAAATGCTCCATTTTGTCCTGCAGGGCGGTGGCAAAGGGCATATCCAGGTGGACGCTTTCCGCCTGCTGGCCCACGAGTTTCATATCTTTCAGCGCCAGGGCCATACTGAATCCCGCCGGTTGAAATTTCTCTTCGAGAATGGTATTACCATAATTGATGTAGACGGGACAGTTGAAAATGGTTTGTCCCAGCATGGTCATCACGGTCCGTTTGTCTACTTCGCTATGCCGGGCGAGGGCCAGTCCTTCCGCGATGCCTTCGATGGCGGCGATGAGCATGAAATTGGTGCAGAGCTTGGCGGTATTGGCGCTGCCGGGTGTCTCGCCATAATCCCAGCAATTCGCGGCGCCGGCATCGGACAGCAGGTCAAGAACTTTCTCTTTGGCGACGNNGCAAGCCAGGTAGAAATTCCCGTGTTGCCGATGAAGGGTTTCGAGGGCGGTGGAGGTAGCGGGAAGGATTGTGCTCATGGATACATGGACACCGCCTTTTTTCAGGTTGGCGGCGATGCCATCGGCTCCAGCCGTGATGGCGTTTACAGCGGCATCGTCGGAGACGACGCTGATGACGATATCGCAGGCCTGGGCCAGCTCTTTGACGGAGGTGGTGGCCGCGATACCCTGACCGGTCAGGGCAGCGGTCTTCCCTGCATGGCGGTTATAGACATAATGAAGCTGCTTTCTTTCTGCGAGATTGGAGGCGATGGCGCCGCCGAGACTGCCCAGACCGATGAGGCCGATCGTACGTGTACCCATGATAATTGGAATGTTTGCAGCAAAGATAAAGAGTAGCTACAGCATTTTGTTCAGGCGGCTGATCTCGTAATTGTCGGCTTTGCTGAGGACTTCTTTCTTCAGGCGGATCTGTTCCTCCATCAGGGTCCTGGGATAAGCGTCACTGGTAATATAGCTTACCGTGAGATAGACGCCTTTTTCAATGATCAGCTTATTCCCGCAGATATCGACCATGTAAGTCCTGTCGGAATCGGCGAAATCGCCTGAACATTGATATTTTGCCTTGATCGAATTGGCGAGGATATCGTTTGTCTTTTCCGTGAAGGATAGGAAGCTGAGCTGGGAATAATAGAAAATGCCGCTGATGAAATGGAATTGTATCAGCACTTTCTGACGTAACAGACGGGTCTTATAGAAAAGGATCTTATGATCCTTGAAATCATTGATATCCTTTACCAGGAAGGAAGGCATACCTATTTTCCAGATCACTTTCCGGGGGGAGGCGCCGAATTGAATTTCATTCGGGGCAATGATGGTATTGGTTAGAAATGGGGATTCCGCCTCCTGTTCCAGTAGCTGGTGTGCGTACTCAAGATAATATTGATTGGTAAAACTTCTATAAAAGCCCTCGCGCTCTTTATAGAAGGAACCATACCGGCTATAAGGGAGAAGTTTCGACTGGATGTTTTGTTTCATAAGTGTTATTAGAAATTTCTTTTATGAGTCAATCAAACACGTCACACAGGTGAACGTAGTCTCAATAGACAGCGTAGATTAACTAATTTTTGAGATTTACAATCTAATTAGGGTTTTTTCACCAATAATTCACNNCTAATTTTTTTTAGCCGGGAATTCCGTTTTTTTCGGGAAATCCATTTTGTTACAGCCGGAATAGAAGGAATTTCTGCCTTTGTCCCAAACTTCTACTTTCCCTATTTTCCCTGCAAAATAGTATCGCAAAAATCATTCCATGCCCGATCCCTTTTCCATCTGCTTTCATCATCGAATCAAATAAGATATTTTAATAATGTGTATTGTCTTCATTAGACATCCTTATGCATTCACCTCTCTGCATTCACTGGGTATTCATCTCCCCCTAACTGACGCCGGAACCGGGGTCGATCGGCTGGTCAGGACTGATGAAATACAATTTGCCTTCCTTGTCTTCCGCCATCAGGATCATGCCATTGCTCTCGATGCCTCTCATCTTCCTGGGCGTGAGGTTGGCGACCACCACGACCTGTTTGCCGACGATTTCTTCCGGCTTGACTTACAGGGCGATGCCCGAAACGATGATCCGTTTTTCGAACCCCAGATCTACTTCCAGCTTCAGTAGCTTATCGGCTTTTTCCACTTTTGTGGCCTGGAGGATGGTCCCGACCTTGAGATCCAGCTTGGCAAAGTCATCGTATACAATGGAGGGTTTCGGAGTGGCTTCGGGGGCCGCTTTTCCGGGGGCCTGTTCTTTCGTTGCCGGGGTCGATTTTTCCGTAGCTTGCAGCTTCTCACCTGCCGCCCGTAGCTTCTCCACCTGTGNNATAATTCCGGCGCCCGCAGGCTATAGCCCACACTCAGCAATTTGATTTTGCCGGCGTTCTCCCAATCCAGGATCTTCTCCACCACCTTCAGTAAATGCAATATTTTTCGGGCGGTAAAGGGCAGGAAGGGGTTGGCCAGGATCGCCAGGTTCGCCGTCAGCTGCAGGCAGATATGGATGCAATTGTCGATGAGTTTTTGGTTTTCTTCGGCAAGGGGAGAGGTCTTGTTGTCGAATGCGCGTTCTTCCCCCGGAGCGGGGTTTCCTCCGGCTGCCGATGCTTTCTTCCAGGGTTCCCTGTCCTGCAGGTAGCGGTTGCCTTTCCGGGCCAGGTCGATCACTTCGAATTGGGCTTCCCGGAACTTATATTGCTCCAGCAGCCCTTCTATCTTATTCTTTGCCGCTTCGATATCGCGGATCATGTCCTGGTCCTTATCGTCCATTGCTTCCGTGTGCAGGGGTGGGACCTTGCCGCCGCATAACTTATGCATCAGCACGAGGGTGCGGTTGATAAAATTTCCGAAGATGCTGACCAGCTCGCTGTTATTGGCATCCTGGAAACCCTTCCAGGTGAATTCGCTGTCCTTGGTTTCCGGCGAGATCGCGGTCAGATAGTAACGGAGGGAATCCGCCAGCTGGCTGCCGCCATTCTCTTTCTTCATGAAGTCATCGATATAATCCTGCATGTCCAGCTTCCAGTTGCGGCTGGTGCTCATCTTATCGCCTTCCAGGTTCATGAACTCGTTGGCGGGAACATTATCGGGCAGGATATTCCCGTGCAGTTTCAGCATGACGGGGAAGATGATACAATGGAAGACGATATTGTCTTTCCCGATGAAATGGACGAGTTTGGTATCGGGGTCATACCAATAGGGTTTCCAGTCCTTTCCCTGGTCCAGTGNNGCATCGAACCAAACGTATAATACTTTGCCTGCTGCTTCTTCCAGGGGCACTTGTATCCCCCAGTCGAGATCCCGTGTAACGGCTCTTGGTTGCAATCCCCCGTCGAGCCAGCTCTTGCATTGGCCCAACACGTTCGTTTTCCAATCGGCTCCATGCTCTTTCAGGATCCATTCCCGCAGAAAGGCTTCGTGCCTGTTGAGGGGCAGGTACCAGTGTTTGGTGAGTTTTTTTATGGGCGGCTTTCCGCTCAGGGTGCTATGCGGATGGATCAGCATCTCGGGGCTCAGGGTAGACCCGCAATTTTCACACTGGTCGCCATAGGCCCGGGGATTGCCGCAGACGGGGCAGGTCCCGACGATATATCGGTCGGCGAGAAAGGTCTGCGCCTCTTCGTCATAATATTGTTCGCTATCTTTCACTTCCAGCTCGCCCCGGCTATTCAGGTAGGTGAAGAACTCGCGGGAGGTCTCGTGGTGGATCGGTTCGCTGGTCCGGTGGTAGATATCGAACGAGATGCCTAAATCGGCGAAATTCTCCTTTATAATTGCGTGGTATTTGTCGATGATCGCACGTGGGGTGGTGCCTTCCTTTTTGGCCTGGATCGGGATGGCCGTTCCGTGCTCGTCGCTCCCGCATACGAATACCACGTCCCGATGCTGCGCCCGCAGGTAGCGGGTATAAATATCGGCAGGCAGGTAGGCGCCCGCCAGGTGCCCGATATGTTTCAGTCCGTTGGCATAGGGCAGGGCTGCTGTTATTAAGTATCTCTTTGGTTGATTCATAGCGGGGTCCCGCTGAAAGCGGGAACGTTTAATTTTAAATAGTCTGCAAAAATAAATGAATTGAACGGGTTTGCGTGAGTTGAATGGCTATTCGGTGAGGGCAAACTCTACCATGGCATTACGCTTGAAGTCTGTGGAAAGGAAGATATCGTACTTTTTCCCCTTGGTATTGACCTCCATCAGGGCAGTATTGGGTGGTAGGGCCCCGAGGTTCTCTGCATACAGGATCAGCTTATTGACCGGGAGGCTCTTGTCCAGGGCCAGTTTTAGTATTTTGGGTTTGATGTCCAGCTTCAGGTGCTCCAGGATCAGCCGGTCGTTCAGGTACAGCGACACGGAGTCCCCATCCACTTACCCGTTGTCATACAATTCCAGCTCCACCGAATCCTGGTGCATCATGCTGATGGTGGCGGCCACGGGTGACTGCCGGGACAGCAGGGACAGGTATTGCTTCTGCTGGGCGGAATCCATTTTATGAGGTGCGGGAATGAAAATGGGAGGGAGCAGCGGACCCGCCTTCCTCTCCAGCCGGATGGTCATGCTGATGAATTGACCGGGATGGCCCGGCGAAGCGCTCCTCCAATGCCCTTCCAGCACTTCCTTGTGGCCAAGCCTTTTATAATGGAGGGTATTTAGGGCTGGTCCTTGTTCTGTTTCTCCGTTCTCAGCAGTCCCGGTAGTGGTAGTTACCATCGGCTCTGCGTGGCTGCTTGCCGGGACGTTGCTCTCCATTAGCGATACCAGGGAATCTCCATGGAACCGGCCGCTTACGACGCAATGCCGGAAATCCTGTGTTTCAGGGGAATACCAATGCATCACCCCGCCAAACAGGGAATCCGTTGCCGAGATATCCAGCACCAGCCGCTGCTGATCGTCCNNGGCATACAAACAAAAACCTGCCTTAAGCAGCAGGATAGTGGCAAGTACGAAGCGCATGTACGTTGAAAAATAGTGAAAAAGATAGGGCAAAGTTACTGATTTATAAGGGGAAATCAAAGGGAAATCGGAAAAAGAGATCAATCGTTTGCCTGATGATCATGATAATAATTAGTCTGCTAACCCCTCCGCCAGCGCCCGCCAGGTTTCAAGGGGTCGCTTTCCCGTGATAGTAAGCAATCTCTGCTTCAGGGATGTCGAATTTGCCAGGAGCTGCTTAATTCTGATCCCTATTATCCTGGCGCTGATAAGCTTTAAATAAATGGGATTAGCAGTATCGTATTGATCCATTAATTGCATATAATCCTCGTAGATCAGTCCGTCATTCAGGCCAAAATAAACAGAAATAATATGATCAATATCCGACAGGTTTTTCGTCCTCAGCGGATCATTACTATAAGCGATCAATTTTAATAAGACCAGCCCTTCCAGGGAGCACACTTTTAGGCTGGTGTCTTCGATGATTTGAATTTCCTTTGCAGCTGGAAATGCTTCCATAAAGCCAGGCATGTCCCAATAATCCCTGTTTTACAGTATAGAATTGCTCCTCGTCTGCAAGGAAGATAGCAACATCCACATCCTTTGTTTTACGTCCGGCTGCGAATATCGGGTTGACGGATAATTGGATATCCCTCGCTAGCGCGCCAACTACATAAAAATCAATGCCCAGCCCGCGCAAAACTGTTTCCAGCGCTACCAGCATTTTCTTTATATCGTCGTTGAGAATATAATCAGTCATTCAGATACTTATTTTTGATTCGTTCAGCCACTTCCCAATTGCGGCTGTTATCGGTGTCCATCAGGTCGGCATAGGCCAATAAAGGCGGAACTGCATGTGGCACAGCATTGGCGTTCTTAAAAACTATATTGCTCCAAAACCGTTTTAAAAGCGAGACTTCCCCTCCTTTATCCGGCACAAGCTGCAATTCCTTCATTACAGCCGTCTCTTCCCGGTCCGAGTAAATTGTATATCGTTCCGGTTCGAGGAAATTTGTATATAGATCCCCTGCCGGTTCACCACCCCACACAAATTTGTCGGAGTAAATGGCTTTCCATTTCTGCCGTAAAGACGGTGTCAAGAATCTGAACCGCCCCTGTTGCAGACCAGGTTTAAGGATTACCGGGTACATTTCGGTCCATTTTTGAATCAGTGCATCTCTATTAAGCAGGAGTTCCTTGCCATCAGTTTTTTTAAAATATTGAGTTTGCAGTTCTGCCAGTAAAGGGCCAATGTTGCCTAATGCAATGCCAGCTGCTTCTGCGATTGTTCTATAGGGCGCATCCAATAGTGCCGGATCTGAAAGAATGGCAAAGAGAAATTTTAAGCCCGAAGGTTTCCAAAGTTTGCCGGCGGGCGTCGTACGATAAGGACTTACGGGACGATTATTTATATAAACAAATAATCCTGCCGTATTAATATAGCAGTTTCCAGACGTTTCCAGATAATTATAGCCCTGTTCTTTTAATTGAGTTTTTATCGGTTGGGGGATATATTTTGAAATGAGGAGCCAGCTGTCTTTTTGTTTACCCATCATAGCTAAAATAGCGGGAATGGCCGCCTGTCGCAGCTCGTGTTTGACCTCAACCAAAAAGCCGTGCTTTTCCTTGCCTAATCGCATTTCTATTTCAGCATCAATTTTCCGGCGTTCCGTGGCCAATACCTTTACTTTTCCACCCGTCAGTTGGCTGAATTGAGAAAGTGCAGTCTTCAGTATATCGGTTTCAATTTCTTTGTTCATTTTTTATGCTATGTTCATGATTCATGAACATACAAATTTATTGAACAATTTTGAAAATCGGGAACATTTTTTTATAAAATTATAAAGTATAAGCATTGATTATTAATATATTATTATTTTAAAGCTACAAAATTTATGAGATTCACATTTGAAGCACCGACTCCTTGGTTGTAATTTATAGATGCAGGATTTTTTCCAGGTCGGAGATGCTAGGGTCTATCTTTATGATCCTGCGGTCCTGATCCAGGAGGATTTTTGTCGGGAAGATGCCTACGGAATATTCGTTACAAACTTTGTAGTCCATATCGTGAAGATTAATCCAGGGCAGGTGAAGCGCAGCCAAAGTGGATTTCCACAAATCGGCCTGGTTTCTGCCATCCACCGATAAACCGATCACCTGAAATTGCCCCCTGTCGGTCCTTTGATATAATTTAGTAAGGTCCGGAAACGATGCAATGCAGGGACCGCATCTTGAAAACCAAAAATCAAGAAGGACATATTTGCTCTTTGTACCGGATAGGCTTATCATGCTGTGTGAACTGTCTTCCAGCGAAAAATCAGCAAATATTTTTTCTTCCTGCAACCGGGTGCGGCCTTCTATGTATTTTGAGATGTTTTTTCCGGCCAGGGATTCTTTTACATTTTTTGATAGTTTGTTATACCGCGTCAAAATATCTTTTGTCTCTATATCGTATTGGCAATAACCGATTTTTATAATTCCGGCGCTCGCTATATCGTCCGGGTTCGAATCAACGATGCTGTCGCTCAGGGCTTGAAAATTCGCCTCCGTTTTATGGTCATTGTAGTATTCCAGGAGCTTTTCGGAATGATCGGAGGCAAAGAATATACTACCGGTTTGTGAAACCCGGATCTCCCTGGAAATGGTGTCCGATAAAATACATAATACTTTGCTTTTACTGTCCGGAGAGGGTTCTCCGATGTAAAGCGAGAAGTAAAAAGGAAAGTAACCGCTGAATACCTTTTGGCGAAAACCGATTTCTCTTCCTGCTTCAACCGATGAGTCTTTTTGATCGAGAATATGAAAATGTACGGTTTCCCGCGACTGGTTTACGATCTTTATAAAGAAAGCAGCGGAATCGGATTGCGAATGGGCCAGATGGCCAAGAAAAAGAACCAAAGACAGAAGAAATACAATGGGATGCTTCATAACATTTCCGGGATTCGTCAGGACTGGGTTCATCGTAGGGTCGGCACCGGTGTAAATTAGCGTAATTTGTGCTTATATTTAGTAACATGAATCGCAAACATTTTCTTTCTTCCATGCTCATTGCCGGCAGCGGCCTTACCGTTCTCGGTGCAGAGAGGGCGGCAGGCGCAGATCAAAACATTCCGGCTGCTTCCGGAGTCCCGCCTATTCCGGGCGCTCCCGTTCGTCAATTTTTTTTCGACCCGGTCCCGCTTCCCCGCATCCCACCGTATCTCCGGAACGGAGATACGGTGGGCATCACCTGCCCGGCCGGGTGGATCACAGCAGCCGAGGTTCAGCCCTCCATTCAATTGATTGAAAGCTGGGGTTTCCAGGTTCGTCTGGGCAGCACGGTTGGGAAAAGGGATTTCAGCTTCGGGGGGACCGATGCGGAGCGGGCCGCCGATTTTCAGCAGATGCTGGACGACCCCTCCCTCCGGGCCATCCTATGCGCCCGGGGCGGTTATGGAGCCGTCCGGATCATCGACCGGCTGGACTTCGGCCGTTTTGCCCGGCATCCCGGCTGGATCATCGGGTTCAGCGATATCACCGTGATACACAGTCATCTCAACCGGAATCTGCGGATCGCGTCCCTTCATTCCAAAATGTGTAATAGCTTCCCCGATGACTGGTCTAAGGCGGAACCTGACCAGGTCACTACCATCCTCTCGATCCGGCAAGCCCTGTCTGGGGAAAGGATCGATTATTCCGTGGTGCCCGATGTGAACAACAAGATAGGGATAGCAGAGGGGAGACTGATCGGGGGCAACCTGAAGACATTGGAAACGCTGGCCGGCACCGCCTCGGACATTCAAACCGCCGGTAAGATCTTATTCGTGGAAGACACCGGTGAATACCTATACAACATCGACCGCATGTTCTGGAACCTGGANNATCATCGGCGGGTTTAAAATAAAGCCCGATGACCCGGGTGAAGAATTTGGGAGAACGCTGTACGATATCGTGCTGGACAGGGTCCGGGCCTATGAATACCCGGTTTGCTTCGGCTTCCCGGTAGGGCACCAGAAAAACAATTTCGCACTGAAATGCGGGGTCCTCCATAAATTGCAAGTGAGTAAAGAGACGGTGGTTTTTGAAGACCTTTCATTGGCTTGAGGATCAGCTTGACGAATGCCTTGTCCTGATTCTAATTGCTTCATCCCCCATCCGGGCCGTTAAAACCCGGAT
>PLXD01000348.1 GCA_003151295.1 Chitinophagaceae bacterium
CCGGTCGGCGTCGTCGGCCAGATCATCCCCTGGAATTTCCCGCTGCTGATGGCTACCTGGAAAATGGCTCCCGCGCTCGCAGCCGGTTGCTGTGTGGTCGTAAAACCCGCCGAGCAGACACCTACCAGCATCATGTGCCTCATGGAGCTCATTGGGGATATCCTGCCGAAAGGAGTCCTGAATGTAGTCACCGGTTTCGGTACGGAAGCCGGCAAGCCCCTGGCTTCGTCCCCCCGAGTCCAGAAAGTCGCCTTCACCGGGGAAACGACTACCGGCCGCCTCATCATGCAATATGCGTCGGAAAACCTGATCCCAGTCACGATGGAGCTGGGAGGTAAGAGTCCCAATATCTTCTTCGAATCCGTAGGCGACGCGGACGATGACTTTTTTGACAAAGCCGTGGAAGGCGCGGTCATGTTCGCCCTCAACCAGGGTGAAGTATGCACCTGTCCTTCCCGGATGCTGGTGCATGAAAAGATTTATGACAAGTTTATGAGCCGCGTAATACAGCGCACAAAAGCCATTAAAATGGGTAATCCCCTCGACGGCTCGGTGATGATGGGCGCACAGGCCAGCGAGGACCAATACAACAAGATCCTCAGTTACTTTGACATCGGAAAGCAGGAAGGCGCCGAGCTCCTTTGCGGAGGAGAGGCCTTTCACCAGAATAGCGGCCTGGAACACGGCTATTACATCAAACCGACTATTTTCAAAGGGAACAATAAAATGCGCATCTTCCAGGAAGAGATCTTCGGGCCTGTTACCGCCGTCACTACTTTTAAAACGACGGAAGAAGCCATCGAAATCGCGAATGATACCCTTTACGGTCTGGGAGCAGGGGTATGGACCCGCGATGCCCATGAAATATACCAGGTACCTAGAGCTATACAGGCAGGTCGTGTCTGGGTCAATTGCTACCATGCCTACCCTGCACATGCACCTTTTGGAGGCTATAAAAAATCAGGCTTTGGCAGGGAGACACATAAAATGATGCTGAATCATTACCGCCAGACAAAAAACATGCTGATCTCTTATAGCAAGACTAAACTTGGATTTTTTTAGACGTGAGAACCGGTCAGACCATCATGGAATAGAGACGCGAAAAACGGCGGCCTGAAAACCGCCGTTATTTTTTTTATCCTTCAATCTTCACCTTAAAAAATATCCCTATGCCTATCAAACGGGTGATCGCCACGGACAAAGCCCTGCAACTTATCGGGAAATTAGAAAAGCAGCATGGTCCCCTGATGTTCCATCAAAGCGGAGGATGCTGCGATGGTTCTCAACCCATGTGCTTTGCAAAGGGTGAATTCAAAACAGGCGGCAACGATGTATGGCTCGGCGAAGTCGGAGGATGCGATTTCTTCATGAGCGCCGATCAGTTCGAATATTGGAAGCATACCCAGCTCATCCTGGACACCACGCCCGGAAGGGGTAGCAGCTTCTCGCTGGAAATACCGTTGGGTGTGAGATTTTTAATCCGGTCGAGAGTCTTTTCCGACAAAGAACTGGAAGAACTGGAAATCTGACCTTCATTTTTTTACAGATCTTTTAGGCTTTATTTTTTTGATTCGACTTTTTTAATGCGGCCGTTCAGCTGAACAGAGCCATAAGACTTCGCAACGCCGTTCAATTTCCTCACGCCATTCAGTTTCTCAACGCCATTTAGGATCCCGGTTCTCTTGCCGTCTGCCGCTTTGTCCTTTTTTACCGGTTCCGTCCTCCTTGGAACCCCCTTCTTTTTTTCCGATTCCTTCGCTTTTGCAGATCCCTGCTCTTTTGCGGAGAGGCGGTTATTATACCGGATCACCGACCAGTATTCCCGGCCATAGTCTACCAGGATCTCGGCACCTGCGGGTATGTCTTTTTTCGCATCGATGAATACCCGAAGTCCTTCAATATTATATTCGCAATTATTATTGATGCCCTTCATTTTGGTAAGGCCCTGGGCATCATTCGCATAACGGGCCATCGACTTCTCGTGGAACCTGGCATCGATCACATGATAACGCTTGACATAGTAGATATATCCGTTACGGCCTTCGTCATGGTTGACCTCTTTCCAGGTACAGGTCTTCCCCGTGTACTCTACGATACGTGCCCCTTTTGGAATAAATGTTTTGGTGAATAACCCATCGCCTGCGCCGGGTATGGTAGATTTTTTGACGATCAGGCTTTTTTCTAACAATGCCATTCTATGGAGAGTCCTGTTTGGTTAATACGTATGAAGATAGGGATATTATCAATAGCGGGAGGATTTACTCCTTCGGTTTAGCCCTTTCGTATTGCGGTGGCCAGGCGATCCCGTCTCCTAAAACCTGGGCCGCATGTAATGGAAAATAGGGGTCCCGCAGGAATTCCCTCGCCAGGATAATAAGATCGGCCAGCCCCTTTTCCAGTAGCTCTTCCGACTGCTCCGGGCTGGTGATCAATCCGACCGCTCCCGTTAGCAGGCCGGTCTCCTTTTTGATCCGCCCGGCAAACGGCGCCTGGTAGGCAGGTCCAAGAGGAATGCTGGCTTTCGGCACCGTACCGCCGCTGGAACAATCGACCAGGTCCACGCCCATTTCTTTTAACAGGACCGATACCCTTACGGAGTCCTCAATGCTCCAGCCCCCTTCGACCCAGTCTGTGCAGGAGAGCCTTACGAATAAAGGATA
>PLXD01000589.1 GCA_003151295.1 Chitinophagaceae bacterium
GAATGGCAGGGACCAGAAGGCCTTTATACGAGATGTCAAAATAGCAGGTTCTCATCGTTGGCAGGCAGCCCATTGGAAGAGTATCTTGTCCTGTTATAATCGTTCTCCCTGGTTCGAATTTTACCGGGACAGTCTCGAAAAGCTATATCGCCGGCCCTTCGTTTTTCTCGTCGACTGGGATCTTGAATGCTTTGAATGGGCGCTGGAATCCATGGAAATAAAGCCGGGAATTTCATTTACAGAGACGTTCCGGCCGGTGTATGAGGAAATTGCCTGGAAGGACTGGAGGAACAAGATCAGGCCCGGCAACCTGGAGGAGCTTCCGGCGGTAAAATACAGGCAGGTGTTTGAGGATCGCCTGGGCTTTTTGCCCAACCTGTCGATCCTGGACCTCCTGTTTTGCGAAGGCAAGCGGGCTCGCCAGCTGTTGCAGGATCCTGTTAAATGATCTATGAATGATCTTGATTTGAATGCTTCCCGGAGGCTTTTCGGAGATGATGAAATCCCTAAATGTGGATGATGATGAGTGGCCTGCCCAGGCTATCCTTTTTCTTTTGTATTTCCTTTATATCCTCCTTTGTGTCCGGTTGGCGATCCGGGTAAAACCGGCTCAATTCCAGGAGCTTTTGAAAGACCTGTTTTTTCATCCGTTGAAGATTTTGGCCACTGACCCGTCCATTGAGGGATCCGCTTTCCGATAGCTTCTTTTCGATCTTATCCCAGTCGATGGACGCCAGTATTTGTAAGGCTTGTTCAACCTGCCCGGACGAAAAATTCCGGAAGGAGTTGTCATTGGCTGTCAGCAAATAGGAAAAACTGGAAGGAGGAACAAAAGGCTGACCGGGGAATATTCCTGCCCGTGGCGCTGCCGGGTCAACCGGCCAGGCAATCGAAAAATCCCTGATTTCAGATTTGACTGCCGGGATAGCAACGGCTACNNTCTCGTGAGATCCGTTTTTAAAGGATATTTTGGCACCCACCCGCTTCTTTTTAGATAGGTTATTCGATGGGGTGCTATAAATGACTGAAACACTTCTTTCCTTGTAATCCCAGTAATCCCACAAAGATTTGGCAGGGTAGGCGGCAGCTGCAGTCGTTTTTGCAATTGCCAGGGGAAGTGGCCCGGTCATAGACGGATGCACACCCCCTCGCAAGCCGGCAACCTGTGACTGAAAGAGGGAGAGGACGGCGACCAGGCCTGCAAGCACGAGGAACAGGACCGGCTTTTTCATGGAACGGCCACCATTGCTTTTGATTTTCATGATCCGCTTTACTCTTTGCAGCAGGAGCCGGTCGTCCCAACCTGTGGCTGCCAACGCAAGTTGAAGGCGCTCCTGGCGACTCCTGGCGAGCAGGAGCAGGGCGGNNCTTTGTGATACGATGGATCAGCAACTTCGCAAAAGGATTGAAAAAGAACAGGGTCTCCACGACCGTCATCAGCAGGTTTAACAGGTAATCGTTTCTTTTGATATGCGCCAGTTCATGGAGCAGGATCGCCTCCACCTGTTTCAGGTCCAGGTTGTTTAGAACGGCGACCGGAAGAAGGATGACGGGCTTGAGGAATCCGATCGTCAAAGGCGCATCTGCAAGAACGGATAGCCAAAGGACCACCTTCTTATGAATGCCGAGGCTCGTGCGGGTCTGATCCACAAATAACCTTAATTCCAGAGGCGCTTTATGCAATCCGCGATGCCGCAGCAACCCGGACCGTCGATATTGATGAGTTGTACGGATCAGCAGAAAAAAAAGTACGCCCAGGTACAGGCAGGACAAGAGTGGCAATGCCTGATCTATATATGCGGCGGCGGTTGTCAGCAAATAGGAGCTTTCCGGAAGGAGATCCCTGGAAAATAATGCCGGAACCGACAGGATCGCCTGTGAGCCTTCAGTAGTCTCGCCGCTCATCATCATATTGCGGATAAAGGAAATCCCGGACCAGGCCGAGCCCGCGCCCAAAGTAAGGATCGCTAAAGGTTGATGCAGTCCGGCAGCGCTCTTCTTAAAGAAAATTTTTATCAAAGTGGTACCAAGCAGATACAACAGCCATAACAGGGCCATTTGCCACATGCTGTTTAACAATGACCAGCCCAGTGCTTTCAGTAAAGCCGATTGGGTAAATAGGGACATGCTTATTGATTTTTGAGATTATTCAATAGCTGCTGGATCTCTTCCAACTCTTCGGGGGATGCTTTGTGGGCTCCCAATGCCTGGATCACCAGCTCGGTCGGGGAGCCGCCAAATAACGTATTGATCATCTTGCCCAGCAAATGTTTCTGGGTCTTCTCTTTGCTCACGATGGCCTGGTAGATATGTGATTTAAAAGTGTCATCTCTTTTCACCAATCCCTTCTCATGCATGATCTGCATCAATTTCAGCGTGGTCGTATATCCCACGTCCTTGCTTTTGGCCAGCTCTTCATGGACTTCCCGCACGCTCGCCAGTTTCCGGGCCCACAGGACTTGCAGGATCTCCAATTCACTTTCCGTGGGTTTAAGGTACCTGGTGGAGGACATAAAAAAAAATTTAATGACAATTTACGACAGATTTCGTAATCAAATTGTTAAAAAATGCCCGTCTCTTGCTGCATGACCAGGCTGTTTATCGGACCGGCTTATCCGGGTGAAGGCGTTCGTATTCATCGATTAGTTCCCGCGTCGTCAGGCTGCTGCCATCATGACTCCAGCCCGGAGGTTTTATAAAGTACAGAAGGGCATTCCTGAAAGATCCCGCATGCCGGGCTTTTTTTATCAGGTCGGTCCATGTCCGGAAGGCGATGATGACAGGATTAAAAGACCCGATATTGCTGGTCAGGCCGTATTGTGGAGGTTCTTCCTCTTTTTGAAAGGTACCAAAGAGCCGGTCCCATATAATAAGAACACCGGCATGGTTCCTGTCGAGATATTTCAGGTTGACGCCGTGGTGAACCCGGTGATGGGAAGGTGTATTGAAAATGAATTCTATCGGGCGCGGGAGTATATGAATGGTCTCCGTATGGATCCAGAATTGATAGATCAGGCTGGCGGATTGCAGGGTCAGCACGATGATGGGATGAAAACCCACCAGGGGCATCCAGCACCAGAACAGGAAGGCGCCGGTAATATTGCCTGTCCAGGTTTGTCGCAGGGCCGCGGAAAGATTATATTTTTGAGAGGAATGATGCACCACATGCGAAGCCCAGAACCAGTTAATATAATGACTGGACCTGTGAAACCAATAATAGGATAGGTCGTCTGCAAGGAATGCGATCGCCCAATGCCACCATCGGGTCCCGTCCAAAGTAAAAAAACGGAACCGATAGATCAATGAGAATAATCCAAAGATCAACGCCTTGGTGAGTAGCCCGGAAACAATATTGCCGATACCCAATGCGAGACTGCTGAAAGTATCCTTCGTCTCGTAGAAATGTTTATTCTCTCTATAGGAGAACCATGCTTCCAGGCAGAACAGGAAGACGAATGCCGGAATAGCATAATATAAAAGCACGGGCGGCATGGCAAGACAATGTTTTATACAAGTTACATTTTCTTCATGGTTTTTAAATCGCAGTCGGATCTAAATAATTGATCAGTAACGAATAATTGATGTCTATTTCAGGACCAGGATATTCTTTTCCGTCTTAATTCCCGGCCTGGCGTGCAGTTCAGTATTGGCTTTTGTGTTTGAGGGCGCCTGTTTGTTGGCGTAAAAACTGGCAAGGGTAGGAGCGATCACCAGCGATACGATGGACATCAGTTTGATAAGGATATTCATCGATGGGCCGGACGTATCTTTAAAAGGATCGCCGACCGTGTCGCCGGTAACGGAAGCTTTATGCGGCTCCGATTTCTTATAATAGGTCTGGCCGTTGATCTCTACACCTTTCTCAAAGGATTTTTTTGCGTTATCCCAGGCGCCACCGGCATTATTTTGGAACATGCCCATCAATACACCGCTAACGGTCGCACCTGCCAGGAAACCACCCAGCGCTTCGGGGCCTAAGATGAATCCAATGATCAAAGGAGAAATGATCGCAATGGCTCCGGGCAGCATCATTTTCCTGATCGAGGCGTCTGTGGAAATGGCCACGCATTTATCATACTCCGGTTTACCGGTTCCTTCCATGATACCGGGTATCGTACGGAACTGCCGGCGCACTTCCTCTACCATCGCCATAGCGGCTTCTCCCACGGCGCGAATGGCCAGGGAGGAGAAGATGAAGGGGATCATGGCGCCTACGAACAAGCTGGCCAGAACATCCGCTTTGTAGATATCGATACCATCCATCTTGTAGTTATTGTGGTTCACCACGCCTACATAAGCGGCAAACAATGCCAGTGACGTTAAGGCTGCAGAAGCGATGGCAAAACCTTTACCGGAAGCAGCGGTGGTATTCCCGACCGCATCCAGCACATCCGTTTTTTCGCGAACCTCTTTAGGCAATTCGCTCATCTCGGCAATTCCGCCGGCGTTGTCTGCGATAGGACCGAAGGCATCGATCGCCAATTGCATGGCGGTGGTTGCCATCATACCTGCCGCTGCGATGGCCACCCCATAGAGGCCGGCACAGGCATAGGAGCCCCAGATGCCGCCTGCCAGCACAAGGATGGGCAGGAAGGTCGATTCCATCCCTACTGCAAGTCCTCCGATCACATTGGTCGCATGGCCGGTAGCGGACTGGCGTACGATGCTCAATACGGGGCGTTTGCCCATTGCAGTATAGTATTCGGTGATAAGGCTCATCAGGGTGCCTACGACCAGGCCGACCCCGATCGCTCCCAAAACACCCCATTTGGTGAACTCTATGCCACGCAGGGTCATCGTTTCGGGAAGTATAAAATAGACCAGGCCGATACAGGCCAGGGCCGTTAAGACAATAGAACCCCAGTTGCCCAGGTTCAGCGCTCTCTGCACGCTGGAAGTATTGATACCCGCAGTATCGCTTACGCGTACAAAAAGCGTTCCGACGATCGAAAAGAGAATGCCTATTCCGGCAATGACCATAGGTAGTAAGATCGGCGCCATCCCCCCGAAATTATCATCGGATATCGTCTCCTGTCCTAGCACCATTGTGGCCAGCACCGTCGCTACATAGGAACCGAAAAGATCGGCGCCCATACCTGCGACGTCTCCGACGTTGTCTCCGACATTATCGGCAATAGTCGCCGGATTACGGGGGTCGTCTTCCGGGATACCGGCTTCTCCCTTACCTACCAGGTCTGCGCCTACATCGGCAGCTTTGGTATAGATTCCACCGCCCACGCGTGCGAACAAGGCGATGGACTCCGCTCCCAGGGAGAAACCGGTCAGCACTTCGATGGCCCTGCTCATTTCTTCAGAGTTCACAGCGGCATCCGGCGCGAAAATAGCTTTCAATATGATGAACAAACTGCCCAAACCCAATACAGCCAGCCCTGCGACGCCTAATCCCATGACGGAACCGCCGGTGAAAGCAACCTTCAATGCCTTACTCAGGCTGGTACGGGCTGCTTGGGCGGTCCGCACATTGGCCTTGGTGGCGCTGCGCATACCGATATAACCGGCAGTGGCGCTTAGGATCGCACCTATAATGAAGGCTATGGAAATCGCCCAATGGGAATGAGGATTGGTACCACCCATAAAGGCCAGCAGGATTGCCGTGAAGATGACAAAATAGGTAAGGATCTTCCATTCTGCTTTCAGGAAGGCCATAGCGCCCTCCGCAATGTACTTGCTGATTTCCTGCATGCGGTCGGTACCGGCATCTTGTTTTGAAACCCATGCAAATTTGATAAAAGTATACAGAAGGCCGATGGCCCCCATAACGGGCACTAAATAAATCAATTTGTCCATAAGTTGTAGTTCTTATAAGAGACTTTTCAAGGACGGCAAAAATAGGGGAAAAGCGCCAAATAAATGAAAACAACCTGTTTATTAGCCAGGGACAGAGAATATGCCCTGCAACGTTTTACATATGAATAATGTCTGTTTAAAAGATCATCAAATATTTCTTTCATTTAAGACAGTTTAATGGTATTTTACGAAAAGTCGGCAACCTGAAAAGAAATGTGCACGTCTGGTTGGTTAATTTTTGAGATTCGCCATTATGCAAATTAGAATTCTACCCATACTGCTTACCCTATTTTCTGTAACATCCGTCAGTGCACAAAAA
>PLXD01000602.1 GCA_003151295.1 Chitinophagaceae bacterium
TCGATGATGATCCCGAAATCGATGGCACCCAGGGACAGAAGGTTGGCTGACATGCCCATCAGGTTGAGGCAGATGACGGCGAACAGCAGGGACAGGGGAATGATAATGGATACGATCAGCGTGGTTCTCCAATTGAACATGAACAACGATACGATCAGCGTCACCAGGAGAATTCCTTCCACCAGATTATGCAGGACCGTATGCGTGGCATATTTGATCAGGTCTTCCCGGTTATAGAAGGGAACGATTTTAGTATCCTGGGGCAATACACGGTCGTTCAGCTTGTCCAGTTTCTCTTTTAAGGCGTTGATCACATTATCGGGATTCTCTCCTTTGCGCATGAGTACAATGCCTTCCACCGCATCGGGATTGCTCACCAGCCTCCGGTGGCCGGCGCTATCGATCGCGTCGATCCTCCCTACTTCTCCGAGGCGCGGCAGGTTGGAGATCTCAACGTCTGCAATATCCTTGACCAGCAAGGGGATCCCATTGTTATTTTCTATTGTTATATTCTTGATTTCGTTGATGTCATTCAATAATCCGATGCCCCTTACTACATAGGCTTGTGCGTTCCTCTTATTGATGACATCCCCCCCGATATTGATATTGCTTTTGCCTACGGCATTGGATACGTCCAGCGGCGTGATCCCCAGGTCCGTCAGTTTTTGCGGATTGGCCCTGATCTCGTAGGTTTTTACCATACCGCCAAAGCTTACTACGTCGGCTACGCCGGGCACGGAGCGCAGCTCTCTGTCGACTACCCAGTCCTGTAAGGTCTTCAGTTCCCGCGGATCCCGGAAAGTACTTTCCAGGGAATAGCGGAATACCTCGCCGGTAGGACCCGTCGGCGGTTGCACTTGCGGATTTATGTTATCGGGCAGGCTGACATTGGGAAGCAGATTATTGACCTGCATGCGCGCATAGGTATCGGCCACATCGTCCTCGAAGATCAGTTTGACTACCGAAAGGCCAAAAATGCTGGTGGAGCGCAGGCTGGTCTTTTTCTGCACCGGGTTCAATGTGATCTCAATAGGGATCGTCACGAACTTTTCCACTTCTTCCGCACTTCTCCCGGGCCATTGAGTAATGATCGTGATCTCCGTATTGGTGACATCGGGAAACGCTTCAATGGGCATTTTCTTAAAAGTGACAAAACCATAGACTGCCAGAAGGGCCGTCGCAGAAAAGATAAAATATTTATTCTTCAGAGAGAAGGCAAGTATCCCCTTGAGCATTTTATTCATCAGGTAACTATTATTTTTAGATCGTTAAGAGGGGGTTAATAAATCGTTAATGCAATTTAGGGTTTCCTGTAGCAAATGCACAAACAATATACCAGGGAGTGAGCAGGAAAAGGAAACCGGCAAAAGGCCGATAAAGAGCTGGCAAACCATTGGTATTAATAATTTTATTAATACATTTGGCTCTCAACTTTCTTATCATATTTATCTGTCAGACCGTATCACATTTGGCTGTCAGCTGTATTATCGGGTTAGTGATCTTTCTTTCCGGTCAGTAATAGATCCAATGCCATTTCAGGCCCTGTTCTTCATTCCATTCCAGGGTAGGCGAGGGGGTCTTCAGGGTCCGGTTGACCTTCAGCAGGGTAGTCGAAAAGGGGGATAATCCGTCGATGCGGTAGAGGTCCGTATCGAAAGACAGATAAAATTTCCGGTATCTTTTAAAGGAGGGTATGGGTTTGCCATTGATCTCTTTGGGGTTGGTGACTCCGCCGATCATGCCTTCGGCGCCATACCCGGCAGACAGGTTGAACCATTTGGGGAAATTGGCGGCGGCGGGTAAAAAGGAACCGATATTGACGGATAGCCAATAAGTCTGCCCGTTATAGTCCTTCAGCATGCGCTGGGGCAAATTGCTGCCCAATTCGGCAGGATGGTATTGGGGGAAAATACTGGCGTGGTAGGAATATTTGAGACTGATGCGTTGCTGGCCCCATAATAATTGCTGTCCTTCAAACAGCACGCAGCCGGCCATATTGGCGAGCATATCTCCCTTCGAAAATCCCCATTTGACCGAATGCCCGTCCATGATCTCGATCATGGTCATGAACCCAAGTGCCGTCAATGTGCCGATCACGGCGGCAGTCCCGGATCTTACCCCGCCCCAGCGCAACACATCGCTCTGGATGGCCGCGATATTATAGGCGGTGGTGGCATGCCCCATTTTGTCCATGTTCAGCCACTCGTTATTGTCATTAAAAAAATGAAAAGGGCTGCGGGGGAATTTTTTATACCATAGATAATTCAATCCGATCGTTACAGCCGTGCCGATGGCCGATTCCACGAGAATGGTTCCTTTAACCCGCCCCGGGTTATAGGTGCGGGAGGGTTCGAAAAAATCCTGGGCCGTTAGGGTCGAAATCAGAAAAGAAAAGGCCAATAACGACAAGCCGTATTTTTTTAATGGCATCTTGGAAAAATAACGAATTAACTCGAATAAAAACAACACGAATTACGCTAATTGACGTGAAGGGACGCGAATTAATAACGCTAATAAATGCGAATTTGAAGACTTTAATACGTCTTCAAATTCGCGTAATTCGCGTCTAAATCTTCTCATCAATGGCGCCCACATGTTTCGTGTCCACATTCCGGTACGCCCAGGCAAAAATGAGCGGGAAGACCAGGAGTGAGAAGATCATGGCGCAAAGGATCCCCCCTATCACCACCCGGGCAAGGGGCCTCGAACTTTCAGACCCGATCCCATGTGAAATAGCGGCTGGGAACAGACCGATGGCGGCCATCAACGCCGTCATCATCACTGGCCTGATCCTGGAATTCACTCCTAGTTTTATGGCCGTGTAGAGCGTATTGCTCTGGTTCTTTATTTTCTCCAGGTTCTGCTTGAACATCGTGATCAATAGCACCCCATCCTGGATACAGATGCCGAACAAGGCGATAAAGCCGATACCGGCGGAAATACTGAAATTAGTACCCGTCAGTTGCAGGGCGGCCACACCGCCCACGATAGCGAAGGGCACATTCAGGAACACGAGCCCTGCGTCTTTAAGATTGCCGAACATGATAAACAGCAGCAGGAAAATCAATAACAGGCTGATGGGCACCACTTGTTCCAATCGTTTGGTAGCTCTTTGCTGGTTTTCAAAATCACCCTGCCAGACCATGGAATACCCTCTTTTCAGGGTGACCGCTTTATCGACTTTCTCCTGCGCTTCGGCGATGGTGCTTCCCATATCACGACCCCGGACGGAGAATTTCAGGGCGGAATAACGTTCGTTATCATCCCGGAAGATCAGGCAAGGCCCCGTCTTCATAGTGATCGAGGCTATTTCTTTAACGGGCACTTTAGATCCGCTCAGGGTTGGGATCATGAGGTCGCCGATATCCTCTACTGATCTCCGGTATTGTTCGGGGAACCGGACACGGATATCGAACTGCCTGATCCCTTCATATAAAGTACTGGCTGCTTTTCCGCCGATGGCCATTTCGATCACGGCATTAGCGTCTGCCGTAGCTACTCCATAGAGCGCCATCTTTTGCTGGTTCAGGTCAATATCCAGTTCGGGCTGCCCGATATTTTTAATGACGCCGAGGTCCTCGATCCCTCTTACTTTTTTGAGGATATCGTATACTTCAGTGACCTTGCCCTCCATATAATC
>PLXD01000217.1 GCA_003151295.1 Chitinophagaceae bacterium
TGTAATGATCGAGATAATATTGGAAAGCCTCTTTGATATCCGAATAGGCCAGGTCGAAAGCCTTTTGCGCAGACGCTGTATCATTGGTGAAATAGGCGCGCACGTGCGCCTGCCGGTAGCGGGGAGCGAATAGCCTGCATTCATTGAAAGCGCTGGCCTGAAAAAGGATCGGAGCATAATCCGTCTTCTCGTTGATCGCCGCATCATTGATGCCCGCATTCCATCGTTTGTCTGAATCGGTAGTCAGCGTGGTAGGATAAAGGAAGAAGACGTCGACGCCCGTATCTTTGAGTGTCTCAGCCTGCAAAGGGACCGGGATACTATCGGAAGGGTCCCACTTATCGGGATGAGCGGCCCAGTATTCGAGCTTGCCGTAATCCGGTGCAACCATCGTATCCTGTCCGGGTCTGTACATCGAAATATGAGGGGTAGAGGCCGGAGAACAGGAGGAAACAAGGAGAATGCCTGCGAAAAAAAGAAAGCCGGTGATCTTTTGTGCCAAATTTTTTAATTTTAACGGGTAAATCTACTTACAAATTCTTTTCTTTTTCTAAAACAATTGTTATGAATATCCCTGTGGTCACCCTCTCGGATTTTTTCGGGGGTCCGGTAAAAAAGACGGCTTTTGTCCAGTCATTGGGCAACGCTTTTGAAGAGACAGGATTTGTGGCCGTAAGAGATCATGGGATACCGGACGATCTCATCACGGATCTTTATACCTATGTACAGGCTTTTTTCGTTCTCCCCCCGGACCAAAAATCAAGATATGAAATTCCGGGGCTTGCGGGGCAAAGAGGATATACCTCTTTCGGAAAAGAACATGCAAAAGGTAGCACGGCTCCGGATCTGAAGGAGTTCTTCCAGTTCGGACAGACCGTTGCCGATGACGATCCCATTGCATCCGAATATCCGGAAAATATATTCGTGAACGAGATCACTCCCTTTTCCCCAACCTTCCGTGCGGCCTATCGCGCTTTTGAAGACTCGGGGAGAGTTTTGCTGAAAGCTATTGCCGTATATCTCGGGCTGAATGAAGACTATTTCGAGCCGTATGTACATAATGGCAACTCCATTTTACGGACGATCCATTATCCGCCTATCACCCGGGAGCCGAGTTCCGCCATACGCGCAGAGCAGCACGAAGACATAAACCTGATCACACTGTTGGTAGGAGCGTCCGCCGACGGGCTCCAGATCCTGAACAATCAAAATGAATGGGTAGCCGTCACATCCTTACCCGAACAGATCGTCGTAAACGTCGGTGATATGCTTCAAAGACTGACCAATAACAAATTAAAATCCACTACGCATCGTGTCGTAAATCCACCCAGGGAAAAATGGGGCAGCGCCCGGTATTCCATTCCTTTCTTTCTGCACCCCAAAGGAACTATGAGCCTCACCTGCCTGGAAAATTGCGTGGATAAGACCCATCTTAAAGCCTTTCCCGACATTACGGCAGGAGAATACCTGGATGAGCGACTCCGGGAGATCGGGCTAAAGAAATAGCCTCAAATTCATCTTTCGTTTCTCTGATTTTATTTAAATCTACCATTCATCCCTGATTTTTAACGTTCGTAAAAATAGCGAAAATCCTGTTCATAACCCTCTTTTGCCCAAAAGGCTTTACCAGCATGCGTTCCATTCAATCCCCATTAGTAGTTTATGAGGATTAGCTTTTTAAAATTAGTACCTTGTGTTGCATAGTACTAAAAATTTCTTAATTTTGGATTGTCAAGCTGATTCAATAACTACCGGACAGGCTCCGCAAACCCATAAGTAGGGACAGGATGGGAGCCGGTCAGGTTAAAAAAAAGAAACACATGAATATCGAAAACACCCAGAGCCAGATGAGAAAGGGCATCCTGGAGTTTTGTATTCTCTCCATCATCAGACGCGGCGAAGCCTACCCCTCGGACATCGTGGAAGAAATGAAAGCGGCTAACCTCAATATATTCGAAGGCACATTATACCCTTTGCTGACCCGGTTAAAAAATGCTGACATGCTCACCTACCGCTGGGTAGAAAGCAATTCCGGCCCCCCGCGCAAATATTTCTCCCTCACTCCGAAAGGGGAGGCATTCTACGGGGAGTTGGAAGCTACCTGGAATGAGCTCGCCAACGCAGTGAACGCCCTGGCTAACAGAACCAACAATCCCCGTGAAACCAACAACTTCTAAACTTCGAAACTTCAACCTTCAAATACAGTCAAAATGAAAAAGATCATCAACATAAACTTTCATGGCAGGGTGGTGCCTATCGAGGAATCTGCCCATGACATATTGCAACAATACGTGGATAGCCTCCGCAAGTATTTTGCAAATGAAGAAGGCCGTGATGAGATCATTAATGATATAGAGAACCGCTTTGCCGAGCTCTTCTCAGAACTCCTTAAAAAAGGCAGCACCTGCATTACCGACACGGATGTGAACAGCATTATCGCCAGCATGGGTCGCCCCGAGGATTTCGAGCAGGAAGAATTGTCTTCCGGTACGGCCGGTCCTAACACGGCGGGCTCCAATACCAATAAATCCGGGAGCTCCCGGCAATCNNGCAACAAAGGTCCTACCAATATGCCGGCGAAGAACCCCGTCGCCTGTACCGCTCCGAAAATGATAAGCTGATCGCGGGTGTATGCGGTGGCCTGGCCAATTATTTACGATTGGATCCCGCCATCGTCCGCCTCATCTTTATCCTGTTTGGATTCGGATTCGGACTGGGCATTCCCTTGTACTTCGTCCTTTGGATCGTACTCCCTAAGAAATCACTGGCCCTTAATGTCCGTAAGCGCCTGTTCCGCAACCCGGACGACCGGGTCATCGCAGGCGTCGCCAGCGGGTTGGCCTCTTATTTCCATATCGAAGTATGGATCCCCCGGCTCATTTTTGCGCTGCCCCTGATCCTGGGCCTGATCACGTCGGTCTTCCGCAATGTCTTTTTCGTTTTTCACCACGGACCCGTATTCTTCACCGGGGGATTCGGCGGTACGCTTCTTATCACTTATATAGTCCTTTGGATCGTGTTGCCGGAAGCCATTTCAGCTTCTGATAAGCTGGAAATGCGCGGGGAGAAAGTGGACCTGGAATCCATCAAAAACACCATCAAAAGCGACCTGGAAGGTTTTAAAAGCCGGGCCAGGGATATGGGTGACGAAATGAAGGAACGTTTTCAGCAGGCAGGACAGGAAATGAAGGAGGCGGGCACACAGTTCGCCAACACGGCAGGCCCTGTCATCCGGAGCAGGTCCAATGGATTGGGGCATGCTATCGGGGTGCTTTTCAAAGTATTCTTTTTATTCATCGCAGGGACGATCGCCTTTGCCATGATCGCGGTGCTGGTCTGGTTGCTCTTCAACGGGGTAGGCGTATTTCCCTTCAAGAACTTCCTGCTCGTCGGCTTCTGGCAGAATTTCCTGGCACTGACAAGCCTGGTACTCTTCATGGGCATACCCATTATCG
>PLXD01000412.1 GCA_003151295.1 Chitinophagaceae bacterium
GCGCCGCGCTGCCGCGCTTCCAGCATCACGGCCTGAATATGCCCTTCGATATGATGCACGGCAATCAGCGGAATATCCAGGGAGAGGGCCAGCGATTTGGCAAACTGGGATCCTACCAGCAGCGAGCCGATCAGGCCGGGGGCCTGGGTGAAAGCGACGGCGTCGATCTCCGATAATTGAGTTCCGGCGCTTTTCAACGCCTGGTCGACGACCGGGACGATATTCTGCATGTGTGCCCTGCTGGCCAATTCAGGCACCACCCCTCCATATTGTTCATGAATAGCCTGGCTGGCAATGACATTCGATAAGATCACCCCGTCGCGGCAAACGGAACCGGCGGTCTCGTCGCAGGATGATTCTATAGCTAAAATAGTAGGCATCGGGCGCAAAACTACTTATTTCGAGCGAATCGCGACGACAGGATCCATCCTGGCCGCTATAAAAGCAGGGATTATTCCGGCGACAACTCCCGTGAACAGGCAGATGCCCACCGCCATCAGGATGATATCGGCAGGGATAAATACTTTAAAATGCAATATGGATGAAAACACCAGGGTGAGGATGAAGACGGCCAGCAGCCCTATCAACCCGCCGAAAATGCAAAGAAAGGCGGATTCCAGCAGGAACTCCGTCATGATCACCCCACGTTTGGCCCCGATCGCTTTTTTCAGGCCGATCTGGCTGGTACGCTCACGAACGGTGACGAACATGATATTGGCTACTCCAAACATGCCCACGATCAGCGAGAGGGCCGCAATGGCCCAACCTCCTATATTCATTCCCGTAAAGATCGGGTTTAGAAAAGTACTCAGCGTATCGATATCATTCAGGGCGAAATTGTCTTCCTGGGTGGGGCTCAGTTTTCGCAGGGAACGCATGGCTCCTTTAAGTTCGTCTTTCAGGGCATCCATCGACATGTGGGGACCCGCCTGCACAAGAATAGAAGGACCGGCATTCTCGTCCTTTACCATTTGTTTGAGAAAACCATAAGGCATCAGTATGCTGTTATCATAGTCCCATCCGCCTATAAGGCTCTGACCCTGTTTCTTGATGATGCCGACTACGAGTCCGACCCTGCCTCCCTGTAATTTCACCTACTTGCCCACCGCTTTTGCCGGCTTGTCAAATAGTTTTTCGGCAATCGTATAGCCCATAACGATAAAGGCGGCATTATGATCGAAATCGACCTGCTGAAAATACCTTCCTTCTTCAATGACGATCGGCTGGATATTAATGAACTCCTCGGTGATCCCATAGTAAGTGACGCCGGAGAGGGAATTGNNTTGTCGTCAAAATCGATATTGCCGGTGAGATGGGTGTCATAAGCAATATTAGCCGCATCCGGCACTTTTAACCGGAGCGCTTTCATTTCATCGTAGCGGGGGATGGGACGCTTGATATATTTCCACCAGGGATAATCGGGCCCTCCTCCGTATTGCCACTTATCGATGTAGATCGTCTTCGTGCCCAGGGCCTTAAAATCGTTTTGTACAGCCCGTTGCATGCTGCTGATGGTAGAAAGCACACTGATAATGCAGAAAATGCCGAAGGTGATGCCCAGCAGGGATAGAAAAGTGCGGAGCTTATTGGATCTCAACTCCTGCAAAGCCATTTTAAAACTCGTCCAGATGATCTCCAGGTAGCGAAGCATCCCTCAATTTACAAATTCTTAACTAATATTGCAGGTAAATTGATCGTATGTTCACCATCGAGAACCCCGATTTGAAAATTATCATCAGTGCCAAAGGTGCTGAATTGCAGAGTGTCTTCCATAAAGGCCATCAATTGGAATATCTCTGGGAGGGCGATCCCGCTTACTGGGCAAAGAGATCACCCCTGCTTTTCCCGATCGTCGGCACTTTAAAGAGCGAGACCTATTATTTTAAGGACAAGCCCTATCATTTGGGCAGGCATGGGTTTGCCCGGGATATGGAATTTGAGGTGGAAGAGTGGCAATTCGATTCCATTCGTTTTGTTTTAAATAGTAATGAAGAGACCCTTCAGAAATTTCCTTTTATATTTCAACTGCGGGTGAGCTATCTGCTGAAGGGTGATAGCCTGCAGGTGCTTTATTCCGTTAAGAACCCCGCCGGAACGGAAATGTATTTCTCTATCGGGGGCCATCCGGCCTTCAAAGTACCGCTGGAAGCAGACACCTCCTATACCGATTATCATCTGCTCTTCGGCAGGCAGGAGACGGCGCCACGTTGGCCNNAAAAGAGGGATTGATAGAAAGCAAGCCCGATCCTTTCCTCAGGGACCAGGCCGAATTGCCACTGGACAAGAGACTGTTCACCCGGGACGCCCTGGTTTTTAAAAATCTTGCCTCTTCCGTCGTCTCGCTTCGGTCTGATAAAACACCCCACGGACTGGACTTTACTTTCAACGGATTCCCTTTCCTGGGTATTTGGGCTGCCCCCAATGCCGATTTTGTTTGCATTGAGCCCTGGTGCGGTATCGCCGACCCTGTCGATACGGATCAGCAATTGAAAAGCAAAGAAGGAATTAACCGACTGGGGCCGGGAGAAACCTTTGAAAGAAGCTGGAGTATCGCCCTTTACTAAAGCTCCCGTTAAAATTACCTGCGGTGATTCTCTCGCATTGGCCTTACCCAAAGCCTGACAGTCCGCTATCGCGGTCTGCGGATATTGCGCTTGTCCGCTTTGGCGAGCAATCTCGCCTCGCTACCAAGCACAAAATCCGGCCAGGCTATCGCCTGGGCCGCTTTGTGCCCCCGTTAAAATTCGAACGCCTTGACAGTCGGGTCTTTTATGATCAGGCCGATAAGGTGGTGGTGCTTCTTTTCGGATCCCGTTACAACCCATTCCCCGGTGAGGAGTTCCCCGGATTTGGCCTGACGGTTGCGTATGAACCTCAGGTGATGCTGTTTGAAAAGTTGTTCATACCGGTGGAGCGCACCGATTTCGAAAGAACAGACGATCTTATATTGCCGTACCTGGTGTACCCTGTCGATCCATCCCTCTAATTTGGTGAAACCCAAAAGTACGCCCAGGATCAACAGGCAGCCTATAATGGATACCCAGGCATACCCGGCCCCGATCCCCATGCCCAGGGCCGCCGTGAGCCATATCATGGCGGCAGTGGTAATGCCATTGACCCGATAGTCGCCTTTAAAGATGACCCCAGCTCCCACGAAGCCGATCCCCACTACTACATTGNNAGATCAGCTGGGAGAAAATAGTGAACAGGGTAGCCCCCAGGCAGATCATTGTCAGGGTCCGGAATCCGGCGGATTTACTGCGGTATTCTCTTTCCGCTCCAATAATGGCGCCTACCAGAATCGATAGGACCAATTTCCAGAAGACATCCTCTAAAAATGGCATTGTGATGGGCTGATTGATGATTGGGTAATGTACAATTTGTTAATCGCTATTAGCTGATCCGGGATCATTTGCCATTGATTTTTTTGGGATCCGCCGCCGGCTTTTTACTGGCCTTGGGTTTCAATCCCGGATTGGTCAACGGTTTTCCAAAGAAACCGGCATTATAGNNACCTGTCCGGAATAGCCCGACGCATACTCCAGTATTCCTGCCTGCCAGTGATGATCTTTCCCGAATGCGACCAATTCGTCGGCGACTGCGGATCCATGCCTGCCTGAGCTTCTCAACTGTGCCGAAGCGGTAAGCAGGGCCATGTCCTGGATCACCCGGCTGATATCCTCGTATTGGTCCTTAATAAGTAGGAAATTTATCTTGTCGTCCGTGGGTTGCAGCTCTTTCAGGACATAGGACTGCTCCTGGAAAAGCGTGGTGCTCAGCAATGCCGGTGCGATATTCTGCATATGTTCCTGGATAGTCACAACCCTTTCGGCCTCCGAAGACCAGGCGGGCTGAGGGCCCGTGTAATAGGGCATGATGGATGATGGCGGGGCCTGCTTCATGTCTATCACCAGATGTCTTTTAGGATCCCTGTAGTCCCTGAGAAGAAAAACGTATCTCTTTACCCCGATGCTCCCTGTTCCCGCAATGCGAAAGGCGGCATCTACAACCTGGTAGCGGCCACGGAGCAGGGGTGTATTGCCGATCCATTTCGTCAAATGCGCAGAAAGTTCTCTTTTCAGGGATCTCTCAATGGCGAAAAAGCGCATATCATCGATGATCAGCCTAAGCTTTCCATCCTTTTTCTCGGTCCTTTGCCAGATTAGTTCCTTTTGCTTGCGTTCACTGACCTTTTCCAGGAAATCCAGGACGATCCCTTTGGCGGTCTGTTGTTCGATATAACGCGATTTCCCTTTTCCAAGGATTTCAGAGTAAGTATGAAGAAACAATTGAGCCACCCTGGTGGATTCCTTCTTTTTGATGCCCAAAGAATTCAACCCGGTAAAAATGCTGGTGATCATGCGTGTTAATTCCCAGGTGACAGGCGCCAGCAATGCTTCGTCGAAATCGTTCAAATCGAAATAAACGAGACGGTTATCGCCCTTATAACTTCCGAAATTCTCCAGGTGCAGGTCGCCGCAAATCCAACCGACCGGGTATTGGGGAATAGCGTCTGCAGTCTTCAGATCCTCATAGAACAAATGACAGGTCCCCCGGAAAAAGCGGAAGGAATTCTGTGCCATTATTTTGTATTTTAGGGCTGAATAAGCAGGTATTCTGTCGCTATTGAACTGTTTGATCCTTTCGGCGATAGTTGCCAACGTATTTTTTTTTGAAAGTTAATAGAAGTTTCAACAATATTACAAATATATTAAATAAGCCTGTATGAGATTTCTCCACGATCCTCGTAACTTGCGTAGCAATGAACGGCATTTTTATGATGAAGAAATATAATTATTTACCGGGTATCGCAGTCCTGGCTTTTTTATGGATCATGATCGGCTGCCATAAACCTGAGGCT
>PLXD01000294.1 GCA_003151295.1 Chitinophagaceae bacterium
CCTGCATGATGGGCGGTATGCTGGAAAGCCGCATAGCGCTGACGGCCTTTACCCATTTCGCACTGGCCCACGACAACATCCTCTTCCATGACATGGATACCTGCCTGCTTGGACATACTGCGGACCCCGTCAACGGGGGAGTGCGCTATAACGGCTATTTCCTGGAAATATCCGACGAGCCGGTCCTGGGCGCGGACGCCGAAGAGACATTCCTGCGGGGATGTGTGAAAGCGACTGTCTAAACTGCCTGAATAATATCGGCTTCTACCGGCTTCCTATTTCGATTCCTTTTCAAGGATCTTCGCGGCATCCTGGTCATCGTATTGCCGGATCAATTCTTTCAGCTGTACCTTCAGAGAAACCACGGTCTTTTGATAAGCCCGCTCACCATATAGATTCTTCACCTCATGCGGATCTTTGTCCAGGTCGAACAATTCCCAGGAATTAACAGGACCATAAAAATGCACGAGCATATACCGCTCCGTACGGATCCCAAAATGCGGGTACACATGATGGGGCTGCGGGAACTCGTAATAATGATAATACATGGCTTTTCTCCAGACCGTCTTTTTGCCCTCCAGCAAAGGAAGAAAAGAAACGCCCTGGATATCCGCCGGCGGCTTGACCCCCGCGATATCCAATATGGTAGGAGCCCAGTCAATATTGAGCGTAATGGCAGATACCCTGGTACCGGGCTTTATCACACCGGGATAACGCATGACAAAAGGAGTACGCAGGGATTCTTCATAGATGAACCGCTTGTCGAACCAGCCATGCTCGCCCATATAAAACCCCTGGTCGGAAGCATAGATCACGACGGTATTATCGGCCAATCCCTTTTTATCCAGATAGTCCAGCATCGCACCGATATTCCTGTCCAAAGACCGGGCCGTGGCCAGGTAATCTTTCAGGTAACGCTCGTATTTCCAGCGCACGAGGTTTTCTCCCGTATCCTTCCTGGCATCGAATTCCCTGCTGATCTTATTCTCATAGTAATCGTAAAAAGGTTTTTTCTGTTCCGGGGTGAAGCGGTTGAAGATACCGCTCTTTACATAATCTGCATGCACCTTGAGATCCGTCTTTAATACCATGGTCTTTTCAATGGTCATGTCCTGGTTTTCGGCCGCCAGTCTCCCGGCGTAGTTGTCATAAAAAGTGGGCGGCAGCGGAAAATCCTTGTCATCATAAGCCCCCAGATCGGGAATATCCGGCAACCACTCACGGTGTGTGGCCTTCTCCCCTACTACCAGGAAAAATGGCTTGCTGGTATCGCGCCCGTTCAGCCAATCCTCGGTAAGCCCCGTAATGATATTGGTGACATATCCTTCGACCCGGGTCGTATCCCTGGCGCCAATGAGGTCGGGATTATAATACTGCCCCTGCCCGTTCAATATCCTGAAGTAATCGAATCCCACAGGCAGATTGCCTAAATGCCATTTCCCGATCCAGGCCGTCTGGTAGCCGTTCTGTTGCAGAAGAGAGGGAAATACGGGCTGCCGGGTATCGAATTTTTTCTCGTTCAGCGTGTAGCCATTCTTATGGCTATACTTGCCGGTGAGCAGCGTCGCCCTGCTGGGACCGCAAATGGAATTGGTCACCATGGCCCGGGTGAAGAGGGCCCCTTCCCGGGCTATCCGGTCTATATTCGGCGTCTGCACCAACTGGCTTCCATAAGCGCTGATAGCCTGGTAAGCATGATCGTCCGAAAGAATAAATATGATATTGGGACGACGAACGGCCTGGGCCTGAGTCAGCACCTGTGCCTGTCCTTGAGCCTGAACCTGCGACTGCCCCCTGGCGCCGAAAGCGATCAACCCGGCAAATAACCACCCCATGTTACGGACATATTGAGTAACTATCATATACTGTAAATCTACACGGAAATCAACAAAAAAAGCCTCCGGGAAACCCTTTATATTTGCAGTATGCAAGTAAAAGCAAAGACAGCGAAAGAATCCAATATTATCATGACGGAATTGGTCCTGCCCAATGACACCAATGTTTATGGCAACCTGATGGGCGGTCGCCTGATGTACTGGATGGATATTGCCGCCGCACTGGCAGCCGGCAAACATTGCAATGCTCCCGTAGTCACCGCCTCCGTCGACAACATCTCCTTCGAAAACCCCATCAAGCTGGGTAACGTCGTACATATTGAGGCGAAAGTGAGCCGGGCTTTCAACAGTTCCGTGGAAGTACATCTTAAAGTTTGGGGAGAAGACCATACCCAGCAATACAAATACAAAAGCAATGAAGCCTATTATACTTTCGTAGCCCTCGACCCTAACCGGCGTCCTCGCCCGGTACCCGGCCTCATCCCCGAAACGGAAGAAGAAAAAACAATATTCGATGGCGCCCTTCGAAGGAGACAATTGAGACTGATCCTCGGCGGTAAGATGAAGCCGGAAGATGCAGAAGAGCTGCGGGCTTTCTTTATAAAATCATAGGACTGCCTTCATCGTAGTACGGCATTGCTCATCATTACAGCGCATTGCTCATCATAACGATTCCTTCTTCCCCAGCATCATGAATTTCTTACTCTGCCCGATAGAGTCCATAATCTCTTCCAGTATGGTTTCAGCGGAGGCTCAATAGTCGATTTTCAGGGGCTCTTTAAACGTCACGGAAAGCTGCACCCCCTTTTTCTTAAACCTCAGCCCCTTCTTATCAAAAGCCCTCCAAAAACCGCTGATCACGACAGGGATCACAATAGGCTTGTTCTGTTTGATGATCAAAGCCGTTCCCTTCCGGCCCGGTGCAAAAGGCTTGGTAGTGACTTGGGGAAAAGTGATGATACAACTATCCTTGAGCGCACGGGTGATCTTCCGGGTATCGGAGGGGTCCAAACCCTTTCTCACTGCACCGGCCGCGGGGTTCCAGGTCCTTTTTACAGTCAGCGCGCCGGCCAGGGAGAACAGGCGGCTCACCCAACTGCTCCTCATCGTTTCTTCGGCAGCGACAAAATAAACATTGGTAAAGGGATTGAGCAGGTAATAAGGCACTCCCAGCCTGTTCTGTTTCCCCCATTTCACAGCACAGAAAATATGCAGAAAAGTGATGACGTCGGCAAAATAGGTCTGATGATTACTGACAAACAACACATTGTTGCGAGGCAGGTTCTTCAGGTGCTCCGTGCCACTGATCTTCAACCGGTTCACAATGGTCAGTGCCGGGTAAAAGGCCATCCCCACCGCGGCATAGACGAGTTTGCGGACGAGTCGGAATTTTTTTAATCGTTCAAGGAACGAGCTCATGCGCTTGGTTTTGAATTGAATACAGTGTA
>PLXD01000292.1:0-5050 GCA_003151295.1 Chitinophagaceae bacterium
GGAAAAAACAATTTCGGCAGGCGTAAACCCCCTGACGGATAATGCCTATCAACGCGATCAATACAACGCAGGCAAAAATAGTATCGTAGTTCCCGGTGAGGTCGAGACCACTTCCAACGGACGGGATATCTATAGCCCCAATACGACCGTGGTGAATTGGCAGCAATACTGGGGTGTTTTCGGAAGCCATCCTTATAATTGGAAGAATGCATCTTTTCTGAAGGTTCGTGAGGTGTCTCTGACATATACCTATGCGCCAAAGTCTCCGCGTACCTTTTTTAAGGCTGCTAATCTGACCCTGGTAGGAAGGAACCTATTGCTTTTTTCTCATCTGAATTATACGGACCCGGATCCGGGAGTGGATAATCTTCAAACGCCCGCTTCACGCACCATTGGTTTAAACCTGAATGTTAAATTTTAACATGCAAAAAAGAATTTTCATGAAAAAGATACCTGCTTTAATTACGATATTCAGCCTCTTAGCGCTTTTTTCCTGCAGCAAAGCGCACTTTGGGCAATTGAACATTAACCCTGATCAGCCTTCATCCGTGCCGCCTTATCTCTTGCTTTCCAACGTTGCGGTGAGCTCATTCACCCTGACAAGCCCACCCGATCCTGGTGGAGCCTCCTTACGTTGCCACCAGACAGGGAACGCCCAGCAGCCTTTCATCGAACAATACTGGAATTGGCTGCAGGGCGACTACAGCACCTACAATATATTATTGCAGGTACATCAAATGAAGCTGGAGGCGGCAAGCAGCAGCGAGCCGGAATATGACGCGGTTGCAAAGTTCTTTGATGCATATAATTTCTATAAAACAACCATGTTGTACGGCGATATCCCTTATTCACAGGCCGTACAAGCCATATCCGGCGTCTACAATCCCCAGTATGATACCCAAAAAACGGTTTTCCTGGGAATTTTGAATGAACTCGATAGCGCTAACACGGAACTGATCCCTTTTTCCAATGGGGCAAGCCCTTTGCTCGGGGATGTGATCTATGGCAGCAGTGCGAATGATGTGTTGAACTGGAGAAAGCTGATCAATTCCTTTACCCTGCGAATCCTTCTTACCCTATCCGGCAAAACATCCGATCCGGATCTTCAGGTGGTCCTGAAATTTCAAAATATCTATAATAACCCATCGACCTACCCGATCTTTGAAAACAACGCCGATAACGGCGCGCTGCAATATTCTAACGAGAACGGAAACATTTATCCCCTGTATAAGAACACAGAAGTGACCAGGGTCTATCCGGATTCCGTCTTCTGTACTTTTTTGACAGGCAACAAAGACCCCAGGGTATTTGCGTTTTTCTCTCAGACGGCAAATGCTATAGCGGGCGCCAAGTCACCCATCGATTTCACATCCTATGCCGGGATCGATGCCAGCATACCCAACAACACTGCCGCTGATATATTTACCCAATCGGGTACCTGTTCCGGCTTAAACATCCGGTATACGGCCAACCCGGCCCCCGAACCCCATGTCGCAGTGGGCTTCCCGGAGTTGGAGTTCAACCTGGCTGAAGCCGCCTACCGTGGCTGGATTACAGGCAATCCTGAAATCTTTTATAAAAATGGCATTCAGGCCTCCATGTCATTTTATGAACCTTATGAGGGGCTTCCAGCAGGCACCTATCAGACCAGCACCTATTTTCCTGTTTATTATGCCAATCCCGCCATAACCTATAATCCTGCCACCGGTCTGCAACAGATCATCCAGCAGAAGTATATCGCTTTCTTCTATAATTCCTTTGAGGAACCTTATTTCAATCTCAGGCGCACAGGATTTCCTGTTCTCTCCCTGAACGGGGGAGGTATGCAGAACAACAGTAAGCTGCCCTTGCGTTTTCTTTACCCGATCGCGGAAAGCCAGGCCAATGGCACCGCGCTCAATGCAGCTATTCAAAGCCAGTTCCCGGGCGGGGATAATATCAACGGAATAATGTGGTTGTTGCAATAGCCGAAACGTCACAGAGTCCTTTCCGTTTGTTTTGAAATCATAAAAGCAAAAAACGAAAAAAATGAAAATTGCATTAGTAGTCATTTGCCTGGGTCTTACCATTCATCTTCAATCCCAGACGAGAAAAACGGAGAACCTGATCATTATAGGACTCGATGGCGTTCGCTGGCAGGAAGTGTTTACAGGCGTTGACTCTTCCATCATGAATGACCCTGCGTATACAAAAAGACCGGCCGGCATGAAAAAAACATATTGGGACGATGACGTAAAAGAACGCCGGAAAAAACTGTTTCCTTTTTTCTGGGGGGCTCTCGAACAGAAGGGGCAACTGTATGGTAACCGAACTCTCGGCAATAAGGTAAATGTTTCGAATCCTTATAATCTCACCGGTCCGGGGTTTACAGAGACACTGGTTGGTTTTGCGGATTCTTCCATAAGCAGCAACGACAGGATACTGGGTAAGAATAGTAGCGTATTTGAATTTATCAACAATCATAAAGCGTATAAGGGCAAGGTAGCGGTCTTCGCCATGTCCAATTTATTCGACTATTTCCTGAACAAATGGAGAACGGGACTAATGGTGAATGCCGATACGGACCGGGTGAACCTTCCCGATAAAGAATTTCAATTATTAAATGANNATCTTTCAATTATTAAATGAAATGCAGGAGTTGGCGCCCAAGCCTTTTGGCGAAAGACCGGATCTGCTGACCTATTTCTATGCCCGGGAATATTTGAAATTGCACAAGCCTAAAGTATTGTACCTGGGTATGGGAGAAACGGACGACTATGCACATGCCGGGAGCTACGATTTCTATATCAGCACTTTGCATTCAGAGGAAAATATGATCTCTTCTCTTTGGGATCTGGTGCAATCGATGCCTGAATATAAGAACAAGACTACCCTGATGATCGCTACGGATCATGGAAGGGGTGCGAAGGTGAAGGGACAATGGACCAGTCACGGACCGCGCATAGGGGATTCGGGGGAAATCTTCATATTGACAATGGGGCCAGACACGCCCCCGACGGGCGAGATTATAACGGAAACGCAGCTTTACCAGGGACAAATGGCCGCTACCCTCGCCGATTTCCTGNNGTACTACCCCCCATAACGACCATGGGCCATCAATAATTTACCGGTATTCTTTTATCTCTTTCAATATTGTGTCTGAAGATGTGTAGAAAAAAATTCATTGCCGGGCTTACATCCATCGTCGGCGCCAGGGCCCTTATCGGCATATTCCTTCTGACGGCTGTCATGACCGACCTTTGCGCGCAAAAGCCCAAAATCGTCATTGGATTGGTAGTGGATCAAATGCGTTGGGATTACCTTTATCGCTATCGTGATAGATATGGCAAGGGCGGATTTAACAGGATCATGGGGGAAGGATTCAGTTGTGATAATACCCTGATCAATTATTCCCCTACGGTGACAGCATGCGGCCATACCTGCATATACACCGGTTCGGTTCCGGCTCTTACCGGGATCATGGGGAATGATTGGTATGACCGGTATAACGGGAAAATCATTTATTGTACCGACGATTCGACGGTGACGCCGATCGGAACAGACCGAGGTGGTAAAATGTCCCCCAGGAATCTGCTCACTACCACTATTGGTGACGAATTGCGGATGGCGGACAATTTTAAAAGCAAGGTCATTGGAATTGCCTTAAAGGACCGGGCCGCCATTTTACCTGCCGGTCACACGGCCAACGGTGCTTTCTGGTTCGATTCGGAAACCAGCCGGTTTGTTACCAGTAGCTATTATATGAACGAGCTGCCGTCCTGGGTGCAGCGGTTCAACGATAAAAAAAATATGGATAGCTATGTAAACCGTGATTGGGAAACCTTATATCCCATCGGAACCTATACAAAGAGCACATCCGATGACAAAACGTATGAAGAGGTGTCCGGGCGTGAAAAAAGAGCTGTTTTCCCGCATAGGAGCGGCGCAGTCCGAGCTACTCCTTTTGGAGACGGCCTTACCCTGAATTTTGCCAAGGCTGCCATGGAAGCCTATGGATTAGGATTGGGCGATGCCACGGATTTCCTTACCATAAGCCTCTCGAGTCCGGATGGGGTAGGGCATCAATATGGTCCCAACTCTATAGAGATTGAAGATACCTACCTGCGTCTGGACCAGGATTTAGCCGGGTTTTTTCAGTGGCTGGACAATCGATTTGGTAAGAACAACTATTTATTCTTTCTTACGGCTGATCATGGTGTAGCCTCTTCTCCAGGCTATTCCATAGAAAATGAAATGCCCGGAGGTGCTTTTGACCTCAGTAATATCGGAAAACGTCTCAATGAAGCGCTCAGGGAAAGATTTCAAATCGACAACGCGATAGAATCTATTACCGAGCTTCAAATTTATATTAACCGGGAGCTCCTGGCTGCTCACGAAATCAATAAAAATACCGTAGAGAATTATATCGCGGATTGGATGATCCGGCAACCGGGCATCGCCAGGGTTTTATCCATGGAATCGTTGGAAAGCGCGGTTTTGCCTTCTCCCATAAAAGTAATGATGGTAAACGGCTATAATGCCGCGCGGAGCGGTGATATGGCTATTATTCCGCTGCCAGGCTGGAAGGCCGGGTCGATTCAAGGGGCCGATCATGGACTTATCTATGCATACGACACGCATATACCCCTGCTATGGATGGGTTGGAAAATTCCGCATGGTTCTACCAACCGCCTTGTAGGGATGACGGATATCGCTCCAACTTTAGCCAGTCTTCTTCATATCCAAATGCCAAGCGGCTGCATCGGACAGCCCGTAGTGGAAATCGCCGGAAAATAGAAGTCTGTCCGACGGCAACTCAGTAAAGACCGCTAAACGAAACTACGGAAGCAACATACAGGCTAAGACGCGAGCGGATCGACCCTTTCGTCCTCGGCATTGGCGAGGAGTATGGCGGCCCGCATTTTCTTCAGAGGATTCTGGCGGTTGCTCCCATATTCATTCCGTTGCTCGATGATATCGATACAGGTGTATACGGAAGCCAGGAAAGAGGAACAATCAGCCTTGTTCTTTCCGGCGATATCGAAAGCGGTGCCATGGTCCGGGGACGTGC
>PLXD01000292.1:5055-7305 GCA_003151295.1 Chitinophagaceae bacterium
GCGTCTTTGATGGCCGGTTTGATGATCTCTTCTTCTTCCTTGCCGATCAATCCTTCATCGCCGGCATGGGGATTTAGCCCCAGCACCGCGATCTTGGGTTTATCGATGCCGAAATCCTTTACCAGGCTGTCCCGCAGGATGTTAAGCTTAGAAAGGATGGCTTCCCGGGTGATATATTTCGCTACTTCATGGATGGGAACATGCTCGGTGACCAGGCCTACCCGGAAGCTTTCCGATACCATCAGCATCAGGACATCGTTCGCGCCGAAAGCATGTTTCAGGTAGGGGGTATGACCGGTGAATGGAAAGGTCGCCGATTGGGTATTCTTNNAGGAGCCGTCACCAGGCCCTGAATCTTTTTGTCTTTAAGCGCTTCCACGGCCGCTACCAATGATTTGACGGCATAGCTGCCTCCCAGGTCGGTCAATTGCCCGGGTGTAATGGCTATTTCCTCTTCCCAGCAATTGTAGACATTCACCTGCTTATGGACGGGGCGGCTTAAATCCTTGCTGTGCTGGTAGTTGAAATTTATATCCGGAAAAGACTTACGATAGAAATTGATCAACTTGTTCGAGCCAAATATGATTGGCGTACACAATTCCAGAAGGCGGTGATCGGAGAAGGTTTTAATGATCAGTTCCGTTCCGATCCCATTCACATCGCCTACTGAAATGCCGATAAGAGGTTTGTTTAGTTGATTGCTCATGCGTTGATTTTTCGGCCTTAAAAGTACATCTTTCTAATGACTTACCTTTGCGCCGTATGTACACATTGAAAAAATCCCTGGGCCAGCATTTCCTGCGCGATGAGAATATCTGCCGCAAGATCGTAGACTCTATCCGTCAATATCCCTTCCGGCAACTGCTGGAAGTGGGGCCCGGCGCCGGCGCCCTTACCAAATACCTGATGGAGATCGATGGGGTCGATTTTAAGGCCGTGGAGCTGGATGAGGAAAAATTGGTGTACCTGGAAAAGACCTATCCCGTTTTGCAGGGGAAGCTGATCCACCTGAGCATCCTGGACATGGACAAGCCTTTTGAGGGGGCTTTCACCGTGGCGGGCAATTTCCCATATAATATTTCTTCCCAGATATTGTTTAAAATACTGGACTGGAAGGATTCTGTCGAAGCGATGACGGGCATGTTCCAGAAAGAGGTCGCCCTGCGGATTGCGGCCAAAGAAGGCAGTAAGGTCTACGGGGTGCTCAGCGTACTTGTCCAGGCCTTTTTTGAAGTGGAATATCTCTTCGAAGTGCATGAACAGTGTTTTACTCCCCCGCCCAAAGTGAAAAGCGCGGTGATACGCCTGCTGCCGAGGAAACAGCGGGCTCCGATGAGGACGGATAAGGATTTCTTCCGTCTGGTAAAAACGGCGTTCAACCAGCGCCGCAAAACCCTTCGTAATGCTGTCCGGGGTCTCTTCGATCCCCTGGTTCTACAGGATGAGGTCTTTAACAAGAGGGCGGAGCAGTTATCAGTAGACGATTTTGCGCAATTGACCTGGAAAATGGCCTGATGACTTAACTTTGCGTCCTTTAACAAACTATCAGCCTACACCGTGAACAGAAAAGTAATCATCACCGCGAAAGTCCATCCCTACCTGCCGGAACGCCTGACCCAGTCCGGTTATACCGTACAACAGGTTCCCCAGATGAGCTACGAAGAGTTGGGAGAAGAAATTGGAACGGCCGAAGGGTTGGTCGTGACCACCCGTCTGAAAATAGACCGTGCAATCCTGGATAAGGCCCCGGCCCTGAAATGGATCGGCCGTTTGGGCAGCGGAATGGAACTGATCGATACGGACTATGCGGGTACCAAAGGCATCCAATGTGTAAGTAGTCCTGAAGGCAACCGGAATGCGGTCGGCGAGCACGTCCTGGGTATGTTGCTGAGCCTCATGAATAAAATCGGTTCAAGCAACCGGGAGATCGCTGCGGGTAAATGGATCAGGGATGCGAACCGGGGTACCGAACTAACCGGGAAGACCGTGGGTATCATAGGTTTTGGAAATGCCGGGGGAGCTTTTGCGAAGCTGCTGTCTTCCTTCGACGTGACCATTCTGGCGTATGACAAATACAAGTACGGTTTCGCAAAGGGCGATGTCCGGGAGGCATCCCTGGAGCAGCTTGCCCGTTATGCGGATGTTATCAGTATGCATGTTCCGCTGACCCCCGAAACCCATCATATGGCCGGCGAAGCCTTCTTCCAATCCCTGGAAAAGCGGCCCTGGTTTATCAACGCTTCCAGGGGC